>CAZGNU010000001.1:0-104534 GCA_964527325.1 uncultured Candidatus Peribacteria bacterium
ATTATATTTATACTGAGAATTGAATTTATAAACAAACATTTTTCGTTCATTAATAGACATATTTTAATTTTTATGATATAATTTAAGAGTATTTAAATTTTTAAGCAATACTCTTTTTATATATATAATATAATAAAATAATCAATTTATAAGTTATGAAAAAAAGTGAACAAGCATTTACATTAGTTGAGTTAGTTGTATCTATAACAATTTTTACAATTGTTCTTGGTACTGCTTTTGCTATGTTCCCTTATTTAATGGGTAGTATTAAAAAAGTCTGAAACGAAAAGGTACTACTGACAGAGTCTATAAAATTAAAAGAAGAGCTATTATTTAAAAATAAAACTATCTCATTCTATACTTATGACTCTTTATTTAATTTAACACCTACTCAGTTTGATTTTGAGAATAGATATCGTAGAAATATAAAGGATATAATCATAAATACTATTAAAAATAAATATTCATTAGTAAACTATGATTTAAATAATCCTGATACTTGTGAAATCCCATATAGTCTGACTCAATATTTTACAGACTTAGATTTAGCAATTATAGAAGATGAATTCGAACTAAGTGAATGTTATAATAATATTACTGATCCAATATTTGATAGTAAATTTAAAGTGTTTTCTGTTATTGATAAAAAGAACCTTATTGTGAATATATATTTTGTTTATAAGTCAAGATTACATAAGATTAGTACTTCTTTGATAACAGATTTAGATAATGATGATATAATTTATAATCGTTTAAGTTCTTGAAAAATTACATTGAAAATATTTGATGGATTTGAGGTAAATAAATTTACTTGAAGTAGTTTTAATTACTGCTCTCTTAATAACACACCCTGAGAAGAATGTTCATTTACAGATTTTAATAAAACACAACACAATCCAGGTAATTTAGATATTTATATGTATAAATTGACAGAAAAATGAAATGAAATAAATATTAAATCTAGTTATATATTAAAAACACTCTATTCTTTAAATTATTAGTATGGTAAACAAATTAATTGAAACATTAGAGTCGTGAATAAACGACTATTATAAAGAAAATATTGAAAAATTATTAGAAAACTTTACTAATGATGTTTTTAAAGAGTCTGATTTTACAGATGTAGATAAAATTATTAATTTTATTAATGAACCATTAGAAACATGAAAAAATAACATAATTTATAAGCTTTCGGCTGCATTTAACAATGTAAAATATAAATGAATACCTTTACAAAGATATATATTTATAGAAAGTTATAAACTAATGGCAAAGGATTCAGAAAGTTATAATATAAGTAGATCTACTCAATTATTTATGAACGATATATATTTTCATTTAATGAAATATAAATGAGAGAATGAAAAGATTAGAACATTAAAATATTACCTTTTAATGTTAAATATAATTTGGATGATTGATTTTAAGTGATCAAATGTATATTTTCTTATTCAAAAGAATCATCACGAGGAATATTATAACCAATTGTTATTTTATCTATTAGAAAGGTTTGAAGAAAAAATTGATAGTGCAAAATATCTATGATATTCAGTTAGAATTGTTTATTCAAGTTATATATATGGTGATATTATTGAATATAAATTTAAAAACTACAATACATTAATAAATAATATTGCAGTATATAAACTTCTTCATAAATTATATATTAATAATAAATGAGTTGAGGACTCTAAATTAAGGGGGTTATTAAAAGAAGGACTAGAAACAAATAAACATATATCTAAAGCATACTCTACTGAGGAGTCATTAGATAAATTAATGGAAATATTAAAAAATCCATATCATTCAGAAGTAGATATATTACAGATAACAAATTATTGAGATGATTCTGAAGGTGCTCCATCTTGATGACTATCTGAAGAAAAAATAGAATGAATGATTGAATCTAAACCAGAGCAAGTATCATGATCTGTGGATGATGTTGTTAAATTATTTTGATGAGATATAAATAATCCATACTTTTTTATATTATATGATATTTTTTATAATAAAATTAATACTGTAATATTGTATCAGTTAACAGAGTTTGAAAAGTTATATAAACAAACTAACGATGTCTTGAAATATATGTTTTGATCTATTTCAGAAGATCAAAATTATAAGAATAAAATTCTATTAAATAATTTAAACTTTATAGAAAATAGTAATGTAGTTGAGCATAAAAAATCAAAATATTCAGAAGAATATAAGATGATTAGAAGTAATTTCTAATCATCTTTTGTTTTAAAAGTCATATTTAACTTTATTTCAAACTAGTTTTAGTTTTGCAGAAAATGTGTTCCCTTTTTGACTAATAAATCCATTTATAACTGAAGTAGTTTTTCAACTATTTATAAGTTCAGTTACAATCTCTAAATTAATATCTTTTCATCAAATATTTTTCCATATAGTAATATATCAATCCTGAGTAAAGAATGTTTTATCATTTTCAAGTAATTCCCTATCTTTATAAGTTAATCAAGTATTATTAGAGTTTCTCATATATCTTGGTAACATAAATTCTTTTTTGTTTCTGTCATATTGTTTAATAAAGTCACATTTTTTATCTTTGTTATTATACTCGCAAATAGCATAAAAATTTCAATCTTTTTTAGATTTTCTTACATAAACTCTACTTTCACAACATTCACACTTTATATGATCCAAAAATTCCATATCACTTGTAATAATTTTATCTTTGTTTATATCATATAATGAAACAAAATCACAAGATTTACTTTTCCTTTTGCTACATTCAATATATAACTTTTCATTTTTAGGGCTTTTAAAAATATTCATTTCAGAAGAACACTTAGGACACTTTTGGCTAGTGTTACAAATTGTATTATTAATTAGTGACTTTTTTATTGGATCATAGAGAGAGTAGAATAATGGATATCAATCCTTTCCTCTATTTTCATCTGAAGTTACATAAAATTTTCATTTTGTATTTTTATCTTCTTTTAAATACAAGTTAAATCACTCAGGACTCTTCAAGTCTATCAGTTGTTTTTTCTTATTAAATTTTTCTTCATACTTTTCTAGAATTGAATTATCAATTTTCTTATCAATAATATGGTTGATATATTTATCAATATAGTTTTTTAGTATATCTATATGTTCTTTTTCGTTTGTGTATGCAATTTCGTTAAGTCATTTTTCTAGTTTTGCTGTTAGTAAAACATCTTTAGTTTTATTATCAATAGTATCTAAAATTTTTACTCATTTTTCCGATATATAAAAATCACCTTTAATTATTTTTGCATATTCTTCAGATGCAATATTCTCAATAATTATTTGTCTTGTAGCAGGTTGTCATATACCCTCTGTTTTTTCAATAATATTATAGAGGTCTTCTTCATCTTTTGATTTTGATTCAAATAACTTTTCTGGGTGAGACATATATACTAATATATTGTCGGTATTAATCCTTACAGGAGGCTTAGTTTTTCATTCTTCGATAGAATATTTATCAATATTAATAATATCTCAAATTAATATATTATTTAAATACTCTGGTTGTTCTCCTAGTTCAATACCATCTAAAATTTTATAACCTTTTCTACTTAAGAAACTCTCTTTAGTTAAAAAAGTATAATCACCTACTTTAACTTTTATATCAAATCAAGTGGTAATTGATTCAGGTAGAAAAAACTGCAGATTATTATTAATAATCTTTTGAAAAATAATTGATTTTTTATCTGATCAATTTATTAATTCAATAATTGCTTTTTTTGAAATCTCTCATTTACTAATTTTTACATGAAAAGCACCATGTCATTCAATAATTTTTTTATTATTAACTACAGGTATTGTAGTCTTAAAGTTATTTTTTATAATATAAGGTATGATTTCCTTATAAATTCATGGGATGCTCTCAATATTATCTTCAAGAAACTTAATAGTCCTTTTAATAGTTTCGTATTCTGACTCAGTAATATGTGTACTTTCCACTCTTGGATAAGACATTACCCCATCTTTATTATACATCTCCTCAATAAAGTCCAATACTTTTTTAGGTGTAATCTTTAGTTTTTTAGATAGTTTAATGTTTGAACCATTTAATCAGAAAGAAGGGTTTTTCTTTGTTTCTTTTTTCTCAATATTAGTAATTTCTCCTTCTTTGATATTTACAAGTTCTGAATTTATATCTATTATATCATTTTTCTTTTCAAATTTTGCTATTTCGTTTTCTTTTTCATCCAACAGAAATCAGTTAAAACCCTCTACATACTCTGTTTTATATTTATAAAATTTTTGAGGTTTAAAATTATTTATTTCATTTTCTCTTACAGCAATCATATTCAAAGTAGGTGTAATAACTCTTCAAATTCTGAATTTTATATAGTCCTCATTAAGTAACTTATAATACAAAGTATAAAGTTGTGAAAAATTCATTCCTATTTTCCAGTCTGCTATTGCTCTTTGATGAGCTGACTCAGTTAGTCAGTTAATAATTTCTCAACTAATTAGTTTATCGGTTCATTTTAATCTTTTATCCCATAATCTTCTAATTTCTGTTTTTGATGAATCACCTTTCCAAATATATTCTCTAGGAATTTTTGATTTTGAAACTTTATAAAGTCTATCCAATATTGCAAGTCATTCTCTTCAAGCATCTCATGCAAATACTAATAAATCATATTTTTCACTTTGTAGCAAAAATACTGCATTTTTCAATAAAGCTTTTTTATTTTCAAAACTATTATCTTCAGTGTATCAAATATTTTCTGGAAGAATAGGTAATGACTTTAAATTATATTCTATTCATATTTCCTTAGGATTTTTAAGTCAATAAAAATGTCATGCTCCCCAGAACACTGTAATATCGTTTCAATCAAAACCTGAGGTAGTTGCTCTTCAATTACTATAATCTACAACACCATTAATAGATAGCCCTTTAGCAATTTCTTTTCAATCACTAGACTTTTCTGCATATACTAATATTTCCATGTATTTTTATTTATTTATAACAAATAATCTACTAAGAAACATTGACTAAATTAAAATGAAAACAAGTGACTAATATTATAGTCACTTGCTTATTTTTTTTACATTATCTGAGATGTAATTAACTTTTAGTTTGTCTTCGTTTGATATCTTACTCATAAACCTAACTAAATTAGTCCCAGAGAGTCTTTTTTCAACTTTAGAGAGGTTTATATCATCTAATTCTCAAAGGTTATCTATAAGTTGAAAAGGGAATTTTTTATCTGAAAGTTGAGTGAAAATTTCACTTAATTTATTCTCAAACATTATCTTCTCACCAGAAGATAGGTTATTATACATAAATATTCAATCTTTCTTTTGATATTGTAATTCATATTTATCATTGAATTTATAATCTTCAGATTTTATATAGCTATTTAATTTATTTAAATTATTTTCCTTAGATATTTTGTTAAAATCATTATATAATATAAATGATCATTCTAGAAGATTTTTATATTTTATATCAGACTTAATAGTATCTTCAAGTGTTTTCTTTTCTTTTGATAAATTATTATATAGTTCTTTATTTTTTTCTAGATTAACAATAGATGATAATTTAGCTTCTATATCTTCTCTATTCTTCTTTAAACTAATAATATTGTTTTTTAGAAGAAATTTACTCTTATCCTTATTATATTTGTTATAGTCTTCTTTAAATAGTTCAATTCTTTTAGCCTCGTTTTTAATTTTGTTAAATTTTTCATATTTTGAAAAAATTTCAGTAAATTTTCATGAAATAAGTTGTTTTTTCTTATCAGAAATTTCCTTAAGGAATAATTTAGATTGCATTAATTCATTTAAAAATTCTTTCTCTTTAGTATTGTTTTCAATACTTCATATTATATTTCAAATTTTTTCTTTTTCTTCATCATTTAAACTATAAATTAATCCTTTATTGTTTTTTATTTCAACTGCATCTTTTAAAAGTAATATAATACTTCCTTTCCCCCCAAGATTATCTTTAATATTTCCTTTTATTTTAATTTCCTTTTGTTCTATTAATTTTATAATGTTACTAATATTTTTTCAACTAAGTATAAAAGCCTTTTCTTTCTCTATATAATTCTTAAATTTAGAATTTTTAATATTAGATATTAAATTATTAAAATCATTATCAAAAGAATAACTAATATTATAGTCATGAAGGTTAATATCATTAATCTCGGATATTTTATTACTAAGTTTATTAATAAAGTTAGTATCTAATCTATTAGATAAGAAAAACAGCTCTCAATCTTGTGATGAATATTCTCATTCTCAAACAATTCATTTAAGATATTTATCTATTCATCCTTCCAATATAGTTTTAGATTTTTCATCAAGTTTATTTGCTTTTTCTTTAATATTATTCCAAAGATTATATTGCTCTATTAATTTATTATTTTCTTCTTTTAATTTAAGTAAATCAATTTTATTAATTTCCTTATCAGATAATTTTATTAAAGAGAGGTTATTATTAACAGTTTTAAGCCTATTTTCTAGTTGTTCAAGGTTTTTATCCTTTTCCTTTAATGTTAGCTTCAAATTATATTGTATTTTTTTCAATATTCCTTCATCTATTAGTATCTCTCAATTTAAAAGCTTTTCTATTGAATTATCTTCAGAAGAATTATGAGTATTGTATATTTCAAATTCTCAATTAACATTTTTTAATGTAAAGTTCGAAGAAAGAAAACTATGAATTTCATCAATAATTATATCTTTTTCATCAACCTTCATTATATTACTAATTTTTTTGTAGATTTTATTATCTTCAAGAATGTTTTGTTCAGTTTCTGTAAATGTTGTTGCTAATAGTGTATTTATAAACTCTTCTTTTTTGATTTTTGTAGTGTTTATATAGTTTGTTGGTGATAATATATATTTTGCTATATCAATTTCAGGTAAATATTTGTTAATGTCTTTATCGTTACTCTTTATTCAGTTTATATATAAAGTAGATGTTTTGTTTCTTCAAGATGTATAGTTTGATACCCTTTTTATTTTAAGCTCCTTATATAATGGATGAAAGTTTGATAATTCAACCATACAGTTACTTTCTCAGGCATATTCAAATGTTTTTCATATATGTTTTAATCAATCAATTCAATATAAACAAAAAATGACTGAATCTATAGTATTTGTTTTTCAAATTCAGTTTCTACCCATTAATTTTATTAATTTATTATCTGTATCAATAATTAATGGTTTATTACATCAAATATTTTTAAAATTGTTTATTTCTAATCTCATTGACTTAATATTTATAATTTAATACTATATATACTAAGAAACATTAGAGAAAAAAAATAAGAACTAGGTTCTTATTTAAAATATATCGGATAAAATTCTTTTACTATAGCTTCGTGTTTTATATTAATTTTCACATTATCAACAATAGTATCATCTAGTTCATTATCTTTTGAATTTGTTGCATTTTCCTTATAAGTTTCAATTTCTCAATTTGGAAATCATGTGTTAATTGTAATATAAAAGCTTCAGTTATTAAATATTGATCATCATTGATCTATATACATACAATGATTTATATCTATATCCTTTTTAGTATATGTACTAAGGATATTTCAATACCTTATATTATCTAGTGTTGGGAAATCTATTTGCTTACAGTTATTAAAGTCTGGGCTAGTACTATTTGTTTTATCACAAGCATAAGCATAAAAGGTTTTGTTTACCTCATCACAATATAGTTTTAGGTATTTTACATCAGTAACTCAATTATTGTTATAGTGCCAATTAATTGATATTAGTGATTTTTTGTATAAATCATCCACTCTTTGTATTATTTGTGATTTATATTCACTTAAATAGTTTTCTACTTCATTATTACCATACTTTAGGTAACCAAAACTTCAAATTATAGATAATACAGTAATAACTATAATTAATTCCGTGAGAGTAAATCATTTTTTTTGGTATTTTCTCATAAATATTAAAGTCAATTAATTTTTGCTTGAATTTCTTTTACTTCATCTCATGTAAGATTATAAGCTCAATTTAAATAGTTTTCTAAATATTGTTTCATAGTTGTCATATATTCATCCTTTGATGTTTGCATAGTTCATTTAAAGTCACTATATTTTCATTGAATAAATCAAGCTCTAACGACATCAGTATTATATAATGTTTCAAGACATATAACAGTCTGATTATTATTTAAAACAAATTTTTGTTGGTATAATACTCAGACAAGTACATCAGCTAACATTCAAGATATTTGTTTTTCATTCTCATACATTCTGATAATTTTTCATATAACTCAATTTGCTCCTTTTCCATGTATAGTTCAAAAAACTAAGTGTCATGTTTCAGCTAACCTTAATGCAATATCTAAAGTTTCTTTACTTCTTATTTCTCATATAACAATTATATCAGGATCTTGTCTTAATATATTCTCCATTCATGCTTCAAAGCTTAAAAAGTCATCTCATAACTCCAATTGATGAACTACAGATTTGTTATCAATATATTCTTGCTCGATAGGGTTTTCTAAAGTAATTATATGCTTATTGAAGTTATTGTTATAATGGTTAACAATAGATGATAATGTTGTACTCTTTCAAGATCATGTCGGTCATGAAACTAAAAATAATCATTGATTAACATTTAATATTCATTTTAAATAGTGTAAATCTACTCATAAGTCTTTAATATCAATAATGTTTGAATTTAATACTCTGAAAATTAGTAATATTTTATCTTTTGAAAATGAAGCATTTACTCTAAAATCACTATCTCCTAGCTTAAATTTGAAATCAAAATTTCTTTTTTGTTTAAAATCTGAATATTTTAAATCAAATCTATTTAAATTTTCAATTAAGAATTCTTTTAAGTTACTATTTGATACTTGTATTGTATCTCAATCATCATCATTACCTCAAAAAGTGTATCATAGCTCTCAATTAGCTCTAACTGTAATTTTATCATCTCATCTAACATAGATATCACTTATTCAATCAATTTGTTTAAGAATCATATTTAATGTTTCTACAATATTTTTATTTATCATACAAAAATTTAATTATAAAATATTTATTAATATTATACTATACTTCATTGTAAATAACAATTTTATAGGATAGTTTGTATGAGTTTTTCTATATTGTATTAATACAATATAGAGTAATCCCCTCTTTTAAAGTAAAAAATATTTCAATTGTATATGATACAGTATAAATACAATTATATATTTTTTATTAAAATTTAACTAATATACAAGTGAAGTGTTTCATATAGGCTTTCTTATAAATGTTTCTCAATAATATTATTTACTGTATCTATACAATATAGAAATAATCAGGCACTGTATACAATATATAGAATACAAAAATACTTATTTAAAGTCCTATAAATAAGTATTTTTAAATTACAGTATTAATACAATCTTATATTGTATATGATATTAAAGTATAAGTCTTCAGTTGCAATTAAAATTTGATACAGTAGATATACAATATAGAAAATTCTATACAATATAAATGCAGTATATATACAATATATAAGGATTTAATATGATTAGTAAGTAATAATATGATACTGTATGTAATGAATGCTACATATTTATAACTACTTAACTTATTGTTTTGCAAATACTATATACAGTAAGTATACAATAATAGTACAGTATAAATATAATAAATAGCTTAAAATAAGTATTTATTATTTACTGTATCAAAAATGTATACAGTAAATAATACAGTATAGAATCATTTTTATTACTATAGAATAGTTGATTATTTTACTTATACAGTATGGAAAAAATATACAAAAAACTATTAAAAAAGGGAAGTGTAGGTTTTTATTGATCTAATATTGTATCAATACAATACATACAAAATAAACTTGCTTTTTATAGTTTATTTATTATTATCATTAATAATTAGTTTTTTATTTAAATCTTATGGAAGATAATTTTAAAGGTTATAAAAATTCAGAATATATATGTACTAAATATGGTATTAGTAATAAATCTTTCTATAATGTAAGAAATACAGATCAATCTAATATAAAGACAAAAAATCAATGAAGGAAGGTTTTTTATAATGAAGATGATTTTCTTAATGTATTAAAAACAACAAATCTTTACCCACAAATTAAAGATAATATTAAGGATAATATTCAAGAAAATGTTAAATTAGAGGGGGAAGGTATAAAAAATGATGTAGATGATGCAAATCTTGATAAAAGCTCTAATAATTGAAGTAATTCTAAAAAAAATTCTGAACCATCTAATAATTTAGAAAATAATTTGTATGTAGAACAATTATTAAAGTCTATTGAAGAGTTAAAAGAAGATAAAAATACACTTAAATGAGAAAGTAAAGAAGATAAGGAAAAATTTGAGGCTGTTATAACAGAACTTAGAGACGAACTTAAAGAAGAGTCAAAAAAAGTTGAAAAGGCTTATTTTATTTCTGATAGGTATGATAAGGTACTAAACACTCAAAATGAGTTATTATTAAATTTTTTAGCTATGTCTGAAAAATTACAATCTTGATGACAAATTGCATTATCTGATATTAAAACATTACTTACACAGTATTCAATAAAGGAGGGGATTCAACTTGATCCTAAAAATGCAGATGTTAAGTTTATTACAAACACAAATCCTGAGTATATTAGTAAAGTAAATAAAATTGATTCTAATATAGTAATCGAAAAGTCTAATAGGGAAGAGGTAAATAAACTTAAAAAAAATAATAATTTTAAAAATATATTATTGGCATTGTTTGTTCTATTTATATTAGTATATTTTTCAATAGTAATTTTTTTGGAAAAATTTTAATAATCAAAAAGTTTAGATTTACAGTTTTATATGTATAATAGTTAATAAGTATTAACTATTATTTTTTTATGGATAAGATTAATCAAATTAATAAAATTACAAAAAGTCAGAATGAATTATTTTCATATTTAAAAAACTATGAAGAAAATAATTTACAAGAATTCTGATGAGATTTATATTTATCTAAAGATTCCTTTAAACAGTGACTTTTAGATAAGGTTTCAAAGTTTGAAAATATTGTAGGATTCTATTCATATTTAGATAATATTAAGAAAAATAAGGAAAAATTAATTATTTGTTGAGATTATGATGCTGATTGAATATGTTCTACAGTATTATTTTCTGATTTTTGTGATTTAAATAATATTGATTATGAAATCTTTATACCAAACAGGGTAGAAGATGGTTACTGATTAAATGAATTAAATATTCATAAACTAAGTAATTTTGGTTTATGAGATGACACTAAAGTAAAAAATGTTATATGTTTAGACAATTGAGTCAACCAAGTATGAATTAAAAAAATATTAGATGATCTAGGTATTAATTTTTTTATTATTGACCATCACCAGGAAGATGAAAAATTAATTGACGAATGAATTAATCAATCTAAATTTCAACTTAATCCTCACTTAAAAGAAAATTTATGAAAAATATTAGTTAATGAGTCTAATATATCTACATGAATGTTAGCTTTAATGATATGATATTGATACTTCAAATATAAATGAGAAGATGTTTTATCTGAGGAATTTATTAATAAGTGATATGATATGGCTCTAATATCTACTATTACCGATATGATGCCTATGACATGAATAAATAGATGATTGATAAAGAATTATAAAAATGAACTTCTGAAACCCTGAAATAGAAAATCCTTAAACCTAATTATTTGAGAGGCTTTACAATCTAATAAGATTTCTTTTGATCAAGAGGATAATACCTCAAATGATATAGTTAGATTTATCTGATGGCAATTATGACCTATAATTAACTCTTTTTGAAGAATATCTAATGGTGATATAATTTATGATCTATTAAAAACATGAGATTTTGAATTATGAAAAATTTACGAGATGAATGATTATAGAAAGAAAATAACATGAACATATAGAAGAAAAATCGAAGATAATCATTTAGATAACCTTAAAAATAAATCATCATATTTTTTGTATAAGTTTTGAAGTGACTCAGATTATGCTCAATGAATTTTATCAATTTTATCATGAACAATTTCTAATTGATATAATAAGATTGTTTGAATTTGATATGAAGAAGAGGGAAGTATTAGATACTCTTTTAGATCACCAAACTGATTTAATCTGAAGAAACTATTTAAAGCTTCTAACTTTGAATACAAATGACATAAGGAAGCCTGAGTAATAAAAATCAGTAAAGATGAAGAATTAGGTTTAAATAACTTTTTATCTGAAGTTCCGATTTTCAAAGAGAATACAACCAAATTTACTAAATTAAATTTACCAATTAAACTTACACCTTCATTAATAAATACAAAAACAATAAATATTCTTGATTATTATTGACCTTTTTGAATTTGAAATCCACAACCAAAATTTATTGTTAAATGAGTTTTATTAAAGCAAAAAACTAATTTAAATAATTGATATATTTCTTATACTGAACAGTGATATGAAAAAATTAAATTACTAGTAGGAAATAAAGAGATTATGATGTATAATTTTTGATGAAGACTTTCAGTTGATGATATATTTAAGGCACGAGGTTTTTTATGAACATTAGAAAAACCATTTAATGAATACTCTAATATTCCAGTTTTTATTATTAATAAGATTATAAATGAAAAAAAATAATATTATCATATATATTTCTATAACTGTATTTTTACTAAGTAGTATTTTAATACTATGGCTCTTAATAGGTAATAATACTAAAGATTATTGATGAAAAAAAGTATTACATAGGACTAATTCAGATTTAGAAGAAAAAATAAAAAGTAAATATTCTGAAGAAGATATAAAAAATGTATCTGCAGATCTGGAAATTTGAAATCATATGAATATTACAATGGAAGAGATATTGACATATTGAACTGATAATGGTGAAATATTATGATTTTTTAAAGAAGAATGATATAATATTTTATATTTGTATACATGTATTAATAAGAATAAAATTCTTTTTGAATGTCCTCAAGAATGATTTATTGATTTTGTAGAACAATTTACATCAACCTGAACTATTACTCTAGAAAAATGAGTAGATAGTTATTTCGTTAAATGAGATAATAGGTATCAAATTTTAAAAACTAAAACCTGAATAAATTTATTAAGAAAATAAAATGATAAAACATAATAAAAAATGATTTACATTAATTGAACTAGTGGTAGTAATACTAATTACTTCTATACTAATGGCAGTATGAAGTTCTTTTTTCAATTCTATGAAAACAACATCAAGAAATAAATTAATTGTTGCTGAGATTGATAGATTTAATAGTTTATTTGAAAATATAAAATTAACAGATTTATTTATGGAAGAATATGAAGATACTGTTGAATATAATCAAGTTAATTCCATGAATAAAGATCAGCTAATAGATTTATATTATTCTGTTTATATTATAAGACCTGTATTAGTTAATAAATATGATCAACCACCAAAAGTACTAGAACAAACAGATATTTGAAATACAATAAATGAATATAAAGATATAGCAATTTGATTACAACAATGTAAATTATTATTTGATATAAATTGAAAAACTATAAGTTGAGAAAATAATAAAACAATTTGTGATGAACCAAATATATGAGATTGATTAATTAATATACAGTGATTTCTACTTAGTAATGATACGGATATTTTAGTTGAAAAAGAAAACTATTATTTCAATTCAGATAATTATTTTTGAAATAATTTTACTATTACAGATGGGGATACTTTACTTGTAGAGAAATGAATTAAACAAACTGATTTAGCTATATGATGATATCATTATTTTGATTTATTATATGATAGGTTAGATGATTTCTATAACTGAAGTTTTTTGGTCTACAAAGTTAAAAAATTAAATTGATACATTGAAACTTGAGTTTATGTATGAACATTAACAGATTTTACAAATTTGATAAGAAATACATATATTCCATGAGTTATTAATAATATTGTGTTAGATTCAAGTGATTTAACAACAGATAGGGAAGAAAGAAAAGCATTAGAGATATGACAGTACAATGATATTCAATTTTTATATCATGATCCTGTTGATTTTACTAACAGTTATAAAGAATTACTATTTTTTGGAATAAAAAACAATGAAAAAAATTAACATTATAATTACAAAAGAGTTTGGTATTGAGTTATTAGATATATTTCCACTTTTTTCAGAAAGTAAAATAATTACTCAAAAAAGAATTGATAAATACTTATTAGATAATACAAGTATTCATTATTTTGAGTACTTAATCATTAAAACATATAATCCGACTTTATTTGATGACTATAAGATTGATATTGAAAGATACAATAATCATATTTATTACAAGATTAATATTGAAAATTTTCTGAAACTAGCAATAAAATATAAAGATTTTTATAATATTAAAGATGAGAGTAAAGATAAAAATCCTAAGGTAATTATTGATAAGTATATTAAATATTCTAAATCAAGTAAAATAATAAATAAGGATTTATTAAAATATTTAGAAATTTTGTTTTTTACTAATTTATGAGTTGAAACTAGAAAAGATAATTGAATTTGAATAATATCATTTAGACCTTATCATAATGTTCGTTTAGAAGAGGACACTACTATAGTTGAAGAGGTAAAAATAATTGAAAATTTGAATAAGGTTGCATGATTATACCTTTCAGAAAAATGAATTAAAGATATAATTGTTGTATGAGATTCTGTGTTAAACAAGACATCAAACCAGATAATTTCTGATTATTGTATATCAAATATGATTAGTATAAAAAAGATAAAAGATATTAATCAATTTAGGTTTAATTTTAAGCCTAAATTATTCATTTTTTCAAAACATTTATTTAATAAAAACTCAAATAATTTTTTTACATATAAAAAAAATACGATTTTACTAGTTTAAAAATTTGTTTTTTTGCAATAAACATAATATAATAGTAATGTATTGTATATTTTATTTTATTAATTATTAACATATGATATTAGCAACATGATTAGACGGAATACTACAAGGTATAAATTTGTATGTATTAATGGGTAACTTAATAGCTCTTTGAGGATGAGCATTGTTTATATTTACAATGTTTGTTTTAAATGCAGCTTGATGGGGTGATGAACAAGCACAAAAGAAAAGAACAGAAAGTGCAAAAAATTCTATGAAATATATGGTTTTAGCTTTAATTATCGTAGATGTAATATTTGGTATTATTAAATTACTAAATTTAGATGATGCAGCTGATTCATCAAATTCTACTGTTTCTGAGTATTTTCAAGAATGAGCTGATGCAATAGATTCAGGTAACTATAATATGAAATTAGGAGAAGATAGTAATTCAGATTACAAAAATTCAAATGGTTGAGATTCACTTAATTTCTGAGAATAAAAAATTTTTATGAAAAAAATAGATATCATATTAAATGCTTTTAGATTCTCACCTAAACAGGTGGGGTATTTATTAGTTATTGTATGATTAATATGACTATCTTGGTTTGTTGAGGAATCAATAGTTGCTTATGAACCAATAAATAAAGAATTAGAAAAGGTTAAATCACAAAAACAAGCTGAGAATGAACAATATAATTATGTTGAAGATATATTAGCTGAGCATTATGATAATTTAGAAAAATTCAAATCTATAAAAGCTCCAGATTTATTTGGATTACAAGAAGAAATAGAAGGACTTATTCCTAGATGAATATCAATTGAAGAAACAAAATTAGATTGAGAAGAGTTTATGATTAGAGGATTATCACCAAATTTAAGAACTGTAGATTTTTTAGTTTCTATACTTAATACCTATAATGATTATTATGGTGGATTTAAGTGAGAAATAGTTTTGGAAAGTGTTAATAAAAAAGACACAATGCAAAATTTTAGAATAAAATGAGAGATTGATTCAGAAAAAATAGTAAATAAAATATACAGCAATGATATTGACTGAGACTGAGTTGTTGATTCGATAGTTGAAGAAGTAATTAATACTTCATGAGTTAAACAAAAAAGATCGATTGTTAATGATTATTGTCCATTTACACCTTCATTTAATATAGTTATTTGAAAATTGATTGAATCAAATCCTGCATTAGTTCAAAGTTATCCGTATTATGATGAAAATTACAAAAAGTGATTCTTTGATTTTAATTATGAAACATGATGTTTAAGATCATGAGACACTGAATTAGAATTTAAAAATGAGGAATAATAATCCTCATTTTTTATTTTTTCAATTTATCTTCCGAACTGTTTCTTAGTAGCTAGTTTGTATTTTACAATATTATATAAAAATATATGTATACAAAACTAGATGCAAGTACTATAAATCAAGAACCAATTGAAAATATATTAAGTGTTCTGGAAGCAAGAGGGGAATTACAATTAGATACTCAAGGTAATTCTACTAAAATTTCATTAGATTGACATTTTTCAACTAAGTATAGATTCGATAGAAGAAAAAACTTAGTTTGATCATTTGATATTCCAATGCCGAGTTGAAAGCCTTTTAATTTTATTAAGTCTTTTTATTTTAGTGATTTATGAGATAAAGAAGCAATTGCAGAGACTTTTAAATGGTTCAAAAAATATTATTGAATAAATGATGAATACTCTTGAGATTTAAAAATGAATGATGAGTATTTAAAGGAGATAAATAAAAGGGCTGAGCAAAACAGAATTAAAAAGGAAAAACAAGAAAGAGCTATGTTAGCAAGAAGAAAAACATTTTGAATTAGTTTTGATAAGCTAAAAATGTTTTATTCAGACAAAGTTTTAGACTATTTTGAATGAAGATGAATTTCAAAAAAAACTTTAGAAAGAAATAATGCAAGAACTTGAGTAGTATTGCATAATGCTAAAACCTATAAAAATAGACTTTTTCTTCCTAGTAAAGTAGGTGCAAATATGGTATGAATTAAAATGAGGAATATTTATGCGAAAGGTGATGAACTAAAATCACAAAATATGGTAGATAGTTGACCATGACTGCTGTATAACGAAGAGGATATTAAATGACAAGAAACTGTATATTTATCTGAAGGAGAAATCGATAAAATGTCATTAGACGAAGCAGGAATATATAATAATGTTTGAAATCAAATGTGAGCAAATACTTTTGATGAATCATGGTTTAAAGTATTTGAAGAAGCTAAAACTATAAATATTTTATATGATTTTGATAAAAATTCACTTGCTTGATTACAATGAGTACTTAAAGTTATGAAATTAATGCCAGAAAAAAGAATAAAATTTCTAGATCTACCAAAGCTACTTGAAGATAATTATTCTGAAGATAGGGAACACTTATTAGAACACTTCACTGATATTAATGATTTATGGACTACACATCTAGCTACATGAAAACCTAATCAAGAATTTAAGGCTGTGATAGATAAGAATTTAGTCGAAAAATCTCCTGAAGAAATCGAAGAAATAGTAAGATGATTTAGAAAAGTACATGAAGAAGATAAAAAAAATGAAATATGAACATTTTCATTGAGTTTTAAATCAAAAGTAAAATCTTTAGATGATTTTAAACCATTGAGCTTATAATTTTGAATATGTGTTTTTATATATATAATATAACTATAAAGTATAACAATATTTAATTATGATAGATTTTATAAATACTAAAATATTTAAATTTTTGATACTTCCACTTACATTTGTGGGAGTATCTTTATTCATGTGATTTTTATTTGGAATTACAAATTCTGCAATCGATATGTCTCAATCATATTGATATCTTATACTATATGTATTGATTTTTGCTTTCTGAGAGGAAGTAATTTTTAGATATATCATTCAATGATGATTATGGTCTTTAGTTCAAAAAAATACTAAAGATAAGGCAAAACTAAAGTATCTTTGGATTATGCCTATTTTGTTTTCTTCGTTCCTATTTACATTATTACATTTAAATCCATGATTTAGTATCCTATTTCTTTCTTTTTTCTTATGAATAGTGTATAATTATTATAATAGTATAATATTGAATATTTATATTCATATGCTAAATAATTTCATAGCATTAACTTTACTGTATTTTTACCTTTAGCAAAAATGATAAGATATTTTAAAATATCTGTAAATCCATACATTTATGGTATGGAGGAGACTCAAAGAAAGTCAGAAGATGAATTACTTAATAGAATTTCATCTATTTTTGCTTTGTGAAATTGATTAAATGCAGTAAAACCTCATGCTTTATGAATATTAAATCCAATCTTAGAATGAATTAGCTTTGAATATAAATGACAGTTTAATTCTCTTGTATTTTATATTAATACCAGTATTCATGACTTATCTACTGTTACATCATTTGTCCAAAGTATTTTTCCAGTTTCCACAGTAACAGAAGTTAAATTTGAAAACGATTTAGTTCTAAATAAAATTATAAAATTTGATTGAAATAATTTTCTATTAAACACAAATTACAATATTTCTAAGAACTCAGTAGTATTTAGTAGTAATGAAATTTCAAGTATTATTACATCAAAATCAAAAAAAATTGATATATTTCATTCTATTTTAAATTTACTATCTTGATTGAAGGATTGATATTTTTCTCGTTATCAGATTACTATTGTTCCTGCTAATGATTACTGGAAAGAAAAAATAAAAAAGAGAGATTTATGAATTCAAAATTATAAAGAAAAAAAGTGAGTATTTAATAATAAAGAAGAAAAAAAACAATCTGCTTCACTTGATAGAAATATCTTAGAGTCAATATGAAGAGATAAGTGAAATTCTTCAAAATGATATTTTATTATTCTTAGGTATTTCTTTTTAGGTAAGGATCAACAAATATTAGATTCTAAAAATAATTGAATAAAGGACATACTTAAATGATTATCATTTGATAAAACAAAAATTGAATTTATTAATGAAAAAAACTATTTCCTTGATAATTATTATAAATCAATACTTCATCCTGTAGCTCTTTCAAAGTGAAGTTTAATGTATGATAATGAGTTAAATACTATTATTCATCCTGCAATTCCCAATAACATAAAAATACCTAATATTGATACACAATTATTTCAAAAATTACCAATTCCTTCTGATATAATTGTAAGTAAAAATAATTTATCAAAAGATGATATTGTATATTGAGTAAATGATTATGGATGACATGAGAATTTATTTACTCTGAATAATGATGCTAGATTTCGTCATATATATGCTTTATGAAAATCATGAGTATGAAAATCTACATTATTACATACATCTATAATGCAAGATATATATAATAATAATTGAGTTTGTGTCATAGATCCTCATGGTGATTTGATAGATGATATTATGGAACACTTTCCTGATCCAAGAAATCCAAAATATAAAGATAGATATAAAGATCTTATTTACATTGATTTTTGAGATCCTGAAAATTCTGTTTGATTAAATATATTAGAAGCAGATGATGAATTTGAAGAGACTAAGGTTGTAAATAACCTTATATCAATGCTTAAAAAGATGTTTCCTGATTCAGGTGATTCTATGTGACCTTACTTTGAAGATTATGTAAGAAGTGCATGTAGGACTGTTATGAAGGCAAAACATCTATATAAGCCAACATTGAATGATATAATAAGATTACTTCAGTCAGAAGAATATAGAGCTCATACAGTTTCTTATTTTGACCATGAGAAAGACCTAGACTTAATTAATTTTTGGATAGATCATGAAAATCAAACATGAGAAGAAAGTCAATCTCAAAATAAAGATGAAATAGTACCTCATATAAGAACCAAATTTAATCAATTCTTATCAAATAAGTATGTAAAAAATGTTACTTGACAAGAAGATTCTACTGTAAATTTCTTTGATGCAATGAATACTAATAAAATAATATTAGTTAAATTATCTAAGTGACAGATAGGGGAAGAAAATATGGTAACTTTATGATTAATCTTAATAACAAAGTTACTAAATGATGTTTTTAAAAGAGCAAATTTACATAAAGATGAAAGACCACCATTTTTCTTATATGTTGATGAATTTCAAAACTTTATTACAAAAGAGTTTGAAAATATATTATCAGAAGCTCGTAAATATAATTTCTGAATGACTGTTGCTAACCAATACTTAGGGCAATTAGTAGAAAAAAGAACAAAAGATGATAGTGTAATGAAATCTGTTATCGGTAATGCTTGAACTTTTGTAGCATTTAAAGTAGGTTCTGATGATGTACAAAAACTTGAAGAACATTACTGAAATAAACAATTATTACCAAGAGAAGCATTTTCAAATATTGAAAAATACTATGCATATGTTCAAACTTGATGAAGTTCTCAAGTATTAAGGACTTTGCCACCTTTTACTATCAAAACAGTAATGTCAGATAAACCTAAGATTTTAAAAAGAGATAAACAGTGAAAAATTATAAGAAATACAAAAAATTGAAAAAAATGAGTGATCGATAGGGAAGTAATTAACCAAATTATTCAAGAATCTAAAGATAAATATACTCGTCCAAGTAGCATTATTGATGAACATGATGCACTTTTCGTTAAATATTTTTCTGAAGATTCAGAATAATGAAAAAAAATTTGTTATACTTTTAATTACTTAGTATAATAACAATGAAAGTATAAACTTTCTTACTTTATATTTATAAATTTTGTTTTTTATGAGAAGGTGATCAAAAAAAGGTTTTACATTAATTGAATTAATTATTTCAATTACTGTTCTTGCAATTCTAGGTTGAGGTTCGTTTTTAGTATTCTCACCAATGTTGAATAATGCAACTTATTCTAATGATAATACATTATATAATCAAGCTGCACAACAAACTGATAGAATATTTGTTAAAGATTTTGCTTATGATGGTACTACTAATAGTGACCATAAAGTTAGATTTAATTTAAATGAAGGTTCATTTGATGTATGAACAATTGATTCATCTGATAGTTCAGATTTAACATATGCTGAAGCATGACAAGTTTTTGCTGATGCAATGTGACCTGCTTTAGGTTTAACTGCAGGGGAATTTGATGTACAAGTATGTGATAGAGATGCGACAGATGCTACTATTGATGCAGTACTAAACACTAAAACAACTAGTAAATATTATGAATTAGTTATATTTACAGATGAAAATGCTACAGGTACTGACTGTACTGGTACTATAACAGCAGGTACAACTCAAATTGCTGGTTATACATTCAGATATAAAAATGCTAAATTAGTTTGAGAATCAACTGATTATGATTCTGATGTTAAATTAGATCAATGAGCAAGAGTTTCATCTACTGCAAACAACACTGCTTGAGAAAATGTTAAATGAATTTTTAAAACTATTAACTCTACATTAGCAGTTACTAATAAATGATATTAAAAAAAATATTTATGAGGAGTAGTTTTCTACTCCTTTTTTTTAATTATAATGTATGAAGATAAAAAATAATAAATGATTCAGTATTATTGAAGTTGTTATTGCTATGAGCCTTTTTGTAATATTTATTACATGAAGGTTTATTATTGATAATAATTCTCTACAAGCTTATGTAGACTCTGTTAAAACTAATAACTTAGAATTAATCACAAATGATTTATATGCATATATGTATTCATATAAGAAAACCTATTGAACAAGCGATTTTATAACTTTAATAACTCAGTGAGATAGTGATAATAACTGTAATTGAAATGACTTTAATTCAAATTGAAATTTAACAGATGAAATAGATGAATATTGTTTCTTTTATCCATATCTTTCCTGAAGTTTAATTAAATTTAATCAGTGAATAGTAAATGATAATAATGCATTACTAAATGATGTATATTTATTAGATAATAACAATTGAGGGTATGATTGACTAAGTTATAGGAGTCTTTTCTGACAAAAAGACAAAGTATTAACTATATGATTAAAGGAAGATTTTATAAATAGTGATAAATATAGTGGCTATATTTGAATTTTTGATACTAATATGTTAAAATATATTTATAAACAAAATGTGGTGTTCGAATAGCTTTTTATATATATTATAAGAATAAAAAAGATCTGAGTATGATTAAAGAGAAATATGAAAAATTACCAGAATTAATTAGAGAAAAATATATGCAAGATATTGAGGTTTCACAACCTATAAAAATATTAGAGCATATAGTTTTTATATGAAAAAAATTTGGTGCATCAGATGTTCATATTACTTGAGTACCTTATGATGAAACAACTTGAGATAAACTAGTAAAAATAAAGTATCGTATTGATGGTAAGTTAGATAACTATATTTACAATCTAGATGAAGAGGTTAGAAATAATCCAAAAAGTTATATAACTATGGATAAGTTTGATCAAGTAATGAGATGAATAAAAACAGCAATAGAGATGGAATATAATGAAACTGAAGTTCCTCAAGATGCTGCTTATAAATTTGAACATTTTGATTCATCATGAGTTAAAATTGATGAAACAAAAGTTAGGGTAAATTCAATGCCTATTTGAGTAGATATAATTAAAAAATGAGAAGTATGAGTTCATCAATCTCTTGTTATGAGAATAATTAATGACTCAGTTGATTCACTACCTAAATATAAAGAGTTATGAATTATGCCTACTGATATGAATAGACTAGATAAATTTCTAGATTCTCAAAAAGGTGCATTAATAATATCATGACCAACAGGTTCTTGAAAATCCGTATTTTTACAAGTAATAATGAATGTTATTGCTTCAGATGATAAGAAAATTCATACATTAGAAGATCCAATTGAATATAGAAATCCATTATTAATACAAACTCAAATAAAATCTGATAAAGGATTTACTTGGCAAGAATGAATAAGATGATTAATGAGACAAGATCCTGATATAATTATGGTTTGAGAAGTTAGAGATGAAGAAAGTGCAGAGCTATTTATTGAAGCTTCACTTACATGACATATGTGATTTGCGACTACACATGCAAAAACTTGATGTTGAGCTTTTGATAGACTCAAATTAATGTGAGTTAAGCCTTATATTATTGTATGATGAATTTCAATTAGTGCTTCAGAAAGATTATCTCAAAAACTATGTCCTGATTGTAAAATTAAAGTTGATGATGATGTTACAAAAGAAAAATTAGAAAATATTTGGGAGGATAAATTCTGAAAATTCGATTTTTCTACTCTAACAGCAAAAGACATTTGTAGAATGATAGGTGATGATTGACTTACTCAACTAGATATGTTTGAAAATCTATATAGCCAATTTAAGAGCTCTAAAAAGAAGCTTAGAAAAGCAACAGAAGAAGAAAAGGTAGAAATACAAAGATTTAATAAGTGAGAACATGCTAAGTTAGTAAAATGACTTAAAGAACATTTTGTTAGTAATTTATATAATAGATTAGAAGCAAAAGAGTGAGAGTCAACTTGTTCTAGATGTTTATGAAAATGAGTAAAGTGAAGAATTTGAATCTTTGAATTTATTGAAACAACAAAGGAAATCGAACAGCAAGTACTAGAAGATGTTCCTTTAAAACATATGGAAACATATGTAAGAGATAGTAATATTTTAACCCTTGATAGATATTGAATAATTAGAGCTATGAGAGGTGAAATAGATATGCAGGAATTACTTAAATTATTATAATAATTATATTTATATGACTGAAAGTACATTTAAATTAGATAAATCCTTAAAAGGAAAATTTAATAACTATTTATCAGATAATGATAAATTACAGTTTATTATTGAATTAGCATTAAATAGCAGATTTTCTGATATTTATATTACTGAGTGAAAATCAGTTCAATATAAGAAAAATGGAATTATTACTTTAACAAAGGATATGATACCTAGTGATTTAAATATATCACCTGATGTTTCTAGTCCTGACTTTCATTGATTCCTTAAAAGTATTTTTCCAGAGGATGAAGATATTACAGTTTTAAGTAGAATTTTATCTAATCAAAAATCTTTTGATTACTGAGTTTGATATAAATTTTCTCATAAGAAACCTACAGAAAAAAAATGAGAAACAGAAGTAGTAGAAGAAGATATTAGACTTAGGTTAAACTTTGTTAATACTGTTAATTGAGTTATGTTAACAATAAGACCATTACTAAATATAGGATTAACTTATGAAAATCTTACATCAATGAAATGGGCTGTTAATTATGGAAAAACTTTATTAAAAGAAAATGAGGATGACACTATTCCAGTAGAAGTAAAAAAAGATGCTCTAGAACAGCTTGAAAAAATGGATACTGTATCAAAAATTATTAAGTCTGATTTTACTAGAAGATCAGGATTAATTTTAGTAACATGATCAACATGAGAATGAAAATCTACATTAGTAACATCTCTATTAGAGGATATTCTTGAAAAAACAGATAAACACATTTTAACCTTAGAAGATCCAATTGAGTATGTATTTAAACCAAAAAGATGAAAAGTATCTCAGATTGAAATAGGTTCACATATAAAAGATTTTTCTTCATGAATTAGATGATCAAAAAGAGAAAATCCAGATATTGTATATATACAAGAGATTCGTGATAAACAAAGTGCAGAGGCATTAGTTGAATTATTATGAAGTGGTGTATTAGTTATTACTACTTTACATACTTGAAGTGTTAGCGAAACTATTGATAGGCTTATATGATTAATGTCTGAGGATGCTAATCAGGACTATATTAGATCTTTTATTTCAAGACAGATTATTTCAATAATTAATCAAAAATTAATTTATGTTAATCATAAGGAAAGAATCATAACAAAATGAATTCAAGAATATTTACATGTTGCTTGATCTTCAAGAAAATGAATAAAAGAAAATAAATATAATGAATTAGAATCAAGTATTTTAGATAGTCAGCCACCTAATAAATCTATTACAAAAATACTTTGGAATTTCTATTTACTTTGAATTATTTCAATGTGAGACTTGCTTTCAAATGTTACAAATTTAGATAGTTTAGAAAATTTAATATCAGATTCTAAAACAGTAATTAGAGATGATGATAAAGAAGAATTACTTACTTATTTTTGAGTAAAGTCCCTTGAGAATCTTAAATAATATAATATGTTAGATTTACTTTACAATGTTTACAATTTAAAAGATCATTTTAATGATAATTCATTTAAGATGTATTTAATCGGTAATAATGGTGTATATTATTACTGATTTATTGATGTTGAAAATACACAAGATTATACATTAAATGAAATTCGTTCTAGTGAATTTAGAGATGAAGTATCTATATTAATAGAACCTTGAAAATATTTTCCTTTTAAAAACAAAGATAAGATATTTGTTTCATATGATGGAAATAAGGTATTAAGTATCTTACTTAGGACATATAATAGAGATGTTGTTGAATTAACCACAAAAAACCTATCAATAAATTGACTAGAATTTTTTAATATGATAAAATATTAATGTAATTAATATATATATTATATAACATAAAAATTCTATGTATAGAAGTAGAGCACAAACAAAGACAAAGAAATCTTTACAAGAATTAGAGCAAATTAAAAATACTGAACTTAATATTGATTCAGAACAAAAAGTAACTGAAACAATAAAACCAGAAGATCTCCTTAGATATATTTCCATGTGAGATTTTTCAAAGGTACAGTCAGCAATAAAACAACAAATTTCAAGTGATCAATCAAACTATAATAATGATATCAGTGATGCATTAAATAAATTGAATAAATCAGTAGATGCTTTTACTAATGTTCAAACAGAGTTAATGATAGCTTTATGAGCCTTAAATAATTTATTATCATATGTTGATTGAAAGGACTACTTTATTGAATGATTTAATAATGTAACTTTTGATTTATCTGATTCAAATAATAAAGCTTTAAGTTTAAAAATAGATGAACTTACTAAAATATTTTGAAAAGACGAAACAGTAAAACTTTTAGGACAAATATCAAATTCTATTACCTCATCAAAATCATTAAGTGATACTACTGAAGAAAATGATTCACCTTTTTGAGATAAACCAAAAATATTAGAGACTAATAAAGAAGAAAATGAATTAAAAACTTTTAATATAGAAGAAAATTTTTCAGAAGAAGAGGGTAAAAATGATGAGTTGGATTCTACTGTAGCAGAAGAAAAACAAAATTCAGAAACTAATACATTTGATATTGGTAGTTCTTTTGCTGAAATAAGAGATGATACTGATAATGTTGAGAATTCAACTAACAATGAAATAGATAAAACTCAAGATGATGTTTTAGATAACAATAATCATGTAGAAAATGAAAAACAAGAAGAAGAAAAAGTATCATTTAATATAGAGGAAAATTTTTCAGAAGAAGAAAGTGATAGTAATTCTGAAATAAAGGAAGAAGAAAAAAACCAGGATCAAATACCTGAATCAGCTCATGAAGAAGAAAATAATGATAGTGATGAAGAAACAGATAATGAAGCTATTACTGAAGAGAATGAAGTTATAGAAAATAAGGATAATGAAAAAGAAATAGAAGATAAAAAAGAATCTAACTCATTTGATATTGCAGATTCTTTTAGTGATTTTTCTAAAACTTCAGAAGAAGAACCTGAAGAAGAATCTAAAATGGAAATAAATGAAACATCTACTGAAGTAAATAAGGTTGAAGCTGATGAAAATAGTCAAAAAGAAGATGTCCAGGAAGAAGTTCCTTCATCTAATACAAAAAGAAGTTATTTTGACTCATTTGAGTCTATGGCTGACTATAGTTTTGAAGATGAAGAAGAGGATAAAAATCAACCTAAAGTAGCTGAATCAGCTCAAAAAGAAGAAAGACTGGAAGAATTTAAATTAATTGTTTAGATATAAAATATGAATACTCCAAAACAATATAACATAAAAGTCATTCCAAAAAAGTGATGACAGATTGAATACAAGGTTTTTCTTTGATATGATAAGGAAGATGCTAAAAAAGAAGCTTCTTCTCAATGATACCAAATAATTTCTGAGGATAAAGATATTCAAGCAGTTGAATATTGAAAAAATGATAAACCATTATTTTATTCAAAAAAAATTACAAAGAAAGATATTTTGCTTTTCTTTGAACTTTTTTCTAACTTAACAAATTTACCACCATTAAAGCAAGTAGAAATACTAAAAAAACAAACAAAAAAGTTTATTATGAAACTTTTCTATGATGATTTAACTACTTATATATCTAAATGAAAGAGTCTCCATGATATAATTGAGATGCCAAAGTGGAAAAAATTCTTTTCTCATAATCAAGTAGAATTAATAAAGGTTTGATTAGACAATAAGAAATTTAGCTGAAGAACAAAAAAATGAGTTAGAAATAAAATCGGCATTAATAATGGCTGCAGTTTATCCTTTAATGATATTAACAACCTTAATACTAGCATCTTTTGTATTATTTATATTCATTTTACCTCAAATGATGGTTTTAACATGATGAATGGAATTACCACCACTAACACAAATATTATTTGATATAAGATGATTAATTTTGAACTATTGATATCTTACAATTTGATTAATTATTACAGTATTTATTTGAGTTTATGTTCTTATTCAATGATATCAATGAAGATTTCTTTTTCATAGATTCCTGTTAATGTTACCTTGAGTATGACAATTATTAAGAATGAGGACAGAGATGCAAATTTCGAAGATACTTGAATTTTCATCAAAAGCTTGAATGCAACCTGATCAAAAATTGGAATTACTTTTAAGTTGAGTAAATAATTTAGTTTATAAAGAATATTTCAAGGATCATAATAAAACGATAAATATGTGATGAAAATTAATAAACATATTTTCAAATGATAAAATGTTTTCATTTAGATTACAATGATATATTGAAACTTGAGATCTGCCTACTGGTGACTTAGGAAAACTTATGAAGGTTCACTATGATAGAACCCTAGTTGAGATACAAAAAGTTGTAAAATTAGTCCAAACACTTTTAAATACTATTATCATTTTTATTCTTTGATGAGTAGTTTGATTGTTTGCAGGTTGAATATTACAACTTGTATTAAAAATGACTGAATCTGTATTATAATTATGAAAAAATGAAAAATGTAAAAAAATGATTTACAGCTATATGAGTATTACTATTATTTTGAGCTATTTCATGATTCTTAATAATTTCTTATTCTTTATTAAAGGATAGTTTATGAAATGTAAATAACTATACTGATAAAACAAGAGCCATAAATAACTCAATAATATGAATAGAAGATGCAAAGAGCTTTTTTTATAATAATAAAGCTCTCTTTTATGATTTTAATGATATGTCTTCATGTGATACAATATGAAGTGTATCTAACTATGCTAATTATAACCTGAATTCATTTACTCTTAATGAAACTCTACACTTTAAAAATTTATGAGATGATATTATTTGAGAAGAAAACCTAAAAGATGATCAGTGATTTTTAAATAGAACTTGTTCAATTTATACAAAATGAATTCCTAATAAAAATAAATCAGATTATTCAATTTTATGAGAACCTAGTTCATTGTGAAGTGATTATATATGACAAGTAGATGAGAATGGTTACTATAACATATCTAAAATAATGGATAATAAGTGATTTTGATATTTCTTCACTTCAAGTCAAATAGGGGAAGATGAAATAAATGTAAAATTAGATTATAACTTTGATCAATTTGAATGAATTGACTCTTTAAATATATATGATGAAGAGTTAAAAGAAAAAGTACTCCTATTAAAGAAAAATGATCCAGGACAAGAAATTACTAAATCTACTCTAAAAGCTATATTAACCGATAGTATGTATGTATATTCAGATGCAAATTTAGAAATTTGAATAATAGAATTTGATGGTGATTTTGATATATCAGATTGATTCACAATAGATAAAACATCATGAAATATAATGGAAAGTGTACATAAGAATTGAAATAACATTATATGAACAACCAGAGGTAGGTTATTATGTGATTGAGTCTATAAAACATGTGAGTTAAATGATATAGTATTACAAAATAATAAAATATATTTCATCTATTTGAAATCTTTTGAAAAGCCTACAACTTATCACTTAGAGTTAACAAATAAGATTTGAGATTCTATTTTCATACCATCAAATAATCTATCAATTAAAAGTTATTGAATATCTAATGGGGAATTATATGAGAATAATGATGTAGTTGATATTTCAAAAAAATGATGATATTTTAGTGATTTTTCTTCAGTAATTTACAATTATGTATACTTTTCGAAAAATTAATTGCTGGAACTTGATTATATATGTATAATATGATAAAATATTTAATAACTAATATGACATTATGGATTTTAAAAATATTGAAAAAATAAGACCAGAAGTTTTTAAAAAAATTTCTAGTGTTGATAAGGATAAATTAGAAGAATATTATTGAGAAATTTCAATACTAACTGATATTTCTGATAAGTCCTATGATAATAAAGAGATTTCATCTCCTTATATAGCGAAAATGAATGATTCATACTTAGTTGATTATTTCTTAGGAAAGTATTCTGTAGATAAAAAAGAATGGTTAAATTTTCTTATTGATGTAAATAAGTTAGTTTGAAAGTTAGATAGCAGGGATATTGATTTAGTTATTTGAGATATTGATAGTATTTCAAAAGATTTTTTTACAAAATATATTCCACTAACAAATAAATGTGATAAAGATTTTTTCGATAAGTTGAATATTAAAGGAAGAGATTGAATAAATGATTACGAACTTATGGTTTCTTGATTTAGTGAGATTACATACTGATTAATGGAACAAAGCATTATTTCTAAATGATTGATATTAGATGTTATAATTGACTGAATATCTGAATCTCAAACATTTGATGAAATAGTTTTTAGAATTAATAACCTATTCGAGGCATATGGACAATAAAATGGTATGGATTTATATATGAATAGTAATATCTTTTCTTTATATATGATTTTCTCTATATGACTATAAATATTGAGATTTTACTGAAAATGAAATAAGAGATATTAAAACAGATACAGATATACAAAGATTACCTAAAATTATATATGATGAAAAAACTGTAGATAAACTCTATAACTCTATTTCCTTAGAAAAGGAATATAATAATAATAAATAATTATGTTTAAAAAAGTCTTACATATTTTGATAACACTAATAGTACTTGTGAGTATTTGATTAACTGGATACACTTATTATGAATATAATAGTAGTATTAAAGATCCACTAATTAAGCAAATATCGCAAAATATAGTTGTTGAGCTACCAGAATACTATACATATAGTGTTGATAATGCTTACTTAACAAGTTTTATACTTAAGACTTGAATTTTTGCATTAGATAAATCAGTTACTTTAGATTGATTTTATCATAAAGATTGGCTTCCTTTAGCATTTAATTATTGTTCATTATTAAAAAAAGATGCATTTGAAGTAGATAATGATTTTGATAATGATAATATACCTGATTTTAAAGATGTTTTTCCATATGATTATTCTAATTGAGATTTTGCTATTAGAAAAAGCACTTCTTTAGACTTTGATGAAGACTGATTATCTAATGCACATGATAAAGATGCTGATTGAAATTGAGTAGATGATATTTTTCAATGAATATGTATGGATAGGGAATCAAATTCAGATCAAATTAAAAAACTATATCCTAAAAAAGCTCAAGACCTATTTTTAACAAATAAAGATAAAATACATTCAATCTTAGAAAATATGTTATTCGAATTTATAGATATTTATAAGATTGAAGATCCATTTACTTCAGATGAGGAAGTAGAAAAAAATATTGAAAGTATATTTAATAAATTACTTTTTGATGATAGTATAGTTATTGAATTTGGAGATAAAAGTTTAATTATAGATAAAAAAGATATTATTAATAAAATAAATAATAATTAGGATGTCAGAACTAAAACCACAGTTATATTGAAATATTTATAAAAAAGAACAAAGAACAATGTTAATTACAACATTCGTTCTTGTTTTACTGTTGGTAAATTTAGTTTATTTTATTCCAGAACTTTATAATCAGAAGCAAGAATATTATAAATTAGAATATACTGAAGAATTATTTGATAATCCACAGTATAGATATAGAGATTTCTTAGACTGAACATTAAATATAGATGATATAATAGCCAAAAAATCTATTATAGAATCTAATACTTTACATAAAAAAGATCCTAATAACTATAAGTATATAGAAAAGTATATTTCTGATAGATTAGCTGAAATATGATTAGAACCTTTTAAATTTAATAGTGTTTATAATTTCAGAAATTCGGGAAGGAATTCAATTATACTAGATATAACTTTAGCTGATAAGGAGAAACTAACATCCTTTATATCTAAAGTGAGTGAAAATTGATTCTTATGAAAAAATGTAAGTATTCAAAAAGAGTGATGAATTTACAAGTGAAAAGTTGAATTGGTTTTCGAGATAAAATAATTTTGAATGTTTAATAATATATGTATATTAATATTAAAGGTTTTATTTTTTTAATAAATAATTATGATAAAAAAGGCTTTTTCTTTCTTAGTGGTATGAGTTTTAACAGTTTCTAGTGCTTTTGCAGCTACAGACTTAACTCAAGAATTAGATGGTAAATGATGAACATTAAAAGTAAACAATAGTCTTACAATTAACTATGATGAAGGTTCTTTCGAAGAAACAGTTATTTTTAATGCAAGAACAGTTTCTCAATTAGAATGAGGAATTGATTCTTCAAAATATGATGATAAATGAGCAGAAGTTTTATATATATCTTTTAAAAATAATATTGGACTTGCTACTATTCCTCAAAAAGATATTAGTTTAGGTTATAATAATTTACAAAATTATGATAATCCAGTTTTATTAACATTTAATAATAATAAACTTGTTGTTATTAATGGAACAGATAATGCATGAACATATGTTTTTAAATTAGCAGGAGCGATTGATTGAGCTTATAAAATAGTTGATAATTTAGTATGATCTAATGAAAGTACTACTTCAATTTTAGACGATAGTATAGATTTGTTATGAAATACATCTGAAGAAGAAATGGAAATTGACTTAAATAGTGCTTGAGAAGAACCAACAGAAGTACTTCTAGCCGATAAACCAACTAAGTGAGCTGAAGATTTCTATATACTTATATTGATATTATTTTTGATAGTTGCTACTTTCTGAGGTATAAAACTATATAAAAACTCTTAATTTATTATCTAAAAAAATAAAAATGAACTCTAATAAAAAATGATTTACTTTGATAGAACTTGTAGTTGTAATTACAATAGTATGAATTCTTTGAACAATTTGAGTAGCTTCCTATGTATTTTTTATAGGTTGAGCTAATGATTCTAAAAGAGTAGCTGATATGCATGAAATTGAAACTATTTTAAAAACAGTAAACTCTAAATGAATGAAGCCTAAGTCTTTATGAATGATAGCTGATCAATTTACTACATATCCAGTAGATCCAATTAATGGTTTTGGATACCAATACAATGTTAATACTGATACTGCATCTAGTAGATATAAAAAATTAAGTTGAATTTGATTTGTATTATGTACAAATGCACCTTTAGAGAAGTATATAGATAATAACTGAGATGTTCTTACAGATTATTTAGATGATTATGAATTTGATAGTTATTGAGAATTTGTATGATGAAAAATAAACAATGTTGTTTCAGGTAAACCTACAAAAATTACACCTAATTTAACAATAGCTCACTATTGTTTATGAGAAACAGATGATTTCAATGCTCTAATAGCTTGAGGGGGATGATCAAACTCGTTATGAACAGAAAATTGTAGTGAATCAATTCTTAATCCTGATCTAGAGTGAGATGAACTTTGAAAGGCATGTAGAATTGTATTTAATCAAGAAAGAACTGCTCAAGCTTCGACTACAAGTCCTGCTCCAGGAACACCATATGCAATGCCAACTGAGTAGAAATTAATTTAAATTCAAAAAATCCATGTCAAAAGTGGATTTTTTTTATTAAGTATGTTAATATATATATTATATAACTATATAACTAATAAATATTAAATTATGAAAGATATAATTATAGAGTTAGAAGCTGTAAATGACAAGTTAAGAACCCTTTTAACTTCTAAAGATTTTCTAAAAGATTTTGATAATCTATCTGATGAAGATAAATCTAGATTTATAGAAGCACAAAATGTATGTGTAAATAATTCTAAAATTTTAACTAATAAACTTATATAATATGTCAGACAAAAATAAATTCGAACAATTTAGTTCAGATATATATGAAAATGATGATTTTGGAGTTGAAGACTTCGAAGAGGTTAAAACTGATAAAAAAGAATCAACTAATCCTAAGGAAGTAAAAACTGAAAAGAAAACTGAAGAGGATATTATAGTTGATAATACTAATAATGAATCAGAGCTAAACTTAGAAGATAAATCAGATGATACCTTATTAGATGAAATTAACGATGAATGAGATCCTTTTAAATTAGAAGGGGAGCAAGATATTGATTTAGAGCAAGAACTAAATAAAGAACCAATAATCAAAACTAATTCTTTTAATAAGAAAAAAATTCTTATTCTTGGATGAATATGATTAGGTATATTATTAATTGTTATATTAATTATTTTTCTTTTTTCTGGGAATGATAACTCTAATACAAAAAAAGTTATTGTTACTGAAAACAAATTTGCTTCATTAAATGAAGTTGTTGAAGATGAAGAAAGTATTGATGAAACTATTACTACTACTGAATCATGATCAACAGAGAATGATAATCTATGAGAAACTATTGAAAAAGAAGTTGAAGAGGTAGTATCACTAGATGATTCAACTAATCATAAAATTAATATTCCTGAGAATTCAAATGATGATGTAATTAATATTACTGAAGCAATCTTAGCTCCATCTACAGTAAAAGTAAAAATGAATACTATAGGTGAATTTGATTGAATAGAAGAAAATACTGATGAATGAACATCATTTATTAAAATTAAAGAAAATTCTTTAGTTATTCCAACAGTATCAAAAGCTAACTTTATTCCTGATGTAAAAATTGAAGTTTTAAATACTCAAAAACAATATTCAGCTACTGATCTAATAAAAATTGAGTTTAATGTATTACTTAATTCTAAAACTCTTTCTTACTCAGTATCAAAGAAAATCTACAAGGATAAAGACTTCATTATAGATTTATCATTAAATAACATTACTACTGATATAGTTTCTATAGAAGAGAATTTAATTAAAGAGGAGGTAATTATTCCTATTAATATTATGAACTCATGAGAGCATACTGTTTTCTTTAAAATAGATAATTATCCTGTTGAGACTTATACTTATAATATAAAATAATTATGTTTAATAAAGGCAAAAAACATATATTTGATTTCAAGGAGGTAAAAGCACCTGATATCGAAGCTGATGAAAAAAATCATGAAGAAATAGAACTTGATGATTTATCAGTGTCTGTAGATTCAGAGGACATTAAGGAAGAAATTAAGAAAGAGGAACTAGAAGTTTCTGAAAAGGTAGAAGATAATACTATAGAAGAAGTAAAAAATGAAGAAACTATTGATAAAGACTTTGATACTATAACTTCTATTTCAGAAAATGAAGATATAAATGAAGTTAAAAATAATGAAGAAGAAGTTTTTGAAATAAAAAAAGAAAATAAATTTAAAGAAGCACTTGTAAGCCTTTCAGGTAAACTTAAAAATTCATTTTCTAAGGCTTCTTCAGAATTAAATAAAAGATGATATAAAATAGATAAAAAACTAATTTCTTTTCATATTAATGAATCTTTAACAGTTATTGTAATGTTAATAATTACTTTAGTGTGATTAATGCAATCAATTGATACTTTTAAAGCAAAAGATAAACTACCACTTATTAAAAAACATTATCAATTAAAAAAAGATATTAAGATTGAGGATGAAAAAATAAAAGAAAACATAAAGGCAGAGTATCTTGCTGATATATTAAGATTCTGAGTTAAAACTGAAAACTGAAGGTATCCTGAAAATTGATATCTAGAAGCATTTAATCAAGTTTTTCCTGATAACATTTGAGATCTTCAATTATTGACATTTTTAGAATGATGGGGAAGTGAGTTTAAGGATTACGAATGAAGAAAAATTCGTGTTGATCACTGATTAATTAAAACATTTAAGCAAGATAATAATGTTACTGATAATGGAATGCTTAAGTGATATAAATATAAACTTGTACTAGAATGAGACCCTAAACAGGTTGATAACTTCTTATACAATATTCGTTATTCTAATAAAATACCAAAATATTTTACCAAGATTAACAAAAAATATAATTCAGAAAAAGAATTATTAACAGTAGATATGGATGTATTATTTTATTTATCAAAATAGATGTTTAACTTATTTAAAAAATCTAAGAAAAAAGCTAATTCTAGCTCTCTAATTCTTTCTTCTTCAGGTAAGAAGAAAAGTTTTTTTGATATTTTTAAAGTTAACGGTTTTATTTTATTTTCTTTTATAGTACTAATCTGATGAACAGCATTTTTATTTATAGAAGTAACCAAAAATAAATTAGAAATCGATAAAAGAAGTAGTATCCAAGCAACAAATTATAGTAAATTAAGGGAAGTTAGTAATACACTCTGATATCTTAATTGATTGAAGGTACAAAAATTTGAAGGGAGTAAGGTTGTTAAAATTCTGGAATATTTAGAATCTTTAGAATTATATTCTTATACTTTGGAATTTAACTCAAATAAACAATATTTTTTTGTAAATTTAAAATCTATAAGTAATGAAAAACTAACTACATATATTGATGAATGAGTAAAAAGCTGAACTCTAAATTATTTTAAGACTAATGAAACTATTAAAGTTACTGAAGAGGGAAGAGTATCTGTTATATTAATATTTAATTAGATGACATATGAATATCATAGAAAATATAGTTTGATATTTGATTTTGTCCCTATTGCTTATTGTTTCTATTAATTATATAAGTTGAATAATGAATCTAGCTTATGTAACACAAAGTAATTTTGAGGCAACATCTATATTAGAAAAGACTGAAGTAAACCTTAGATATAATTTAGATAATATTAATGTAGATAAGAATGTTGTAGACTATGAGATTGAATATAAGGATAAATTTTTAGATGGTACTTTTACTTGATTATGAGTTAGTATTTGAACAAATATTAAAGAAGGTATGGAATTTAGATGTTATAATTATTATTTAGATGGAAAAAGTATTAATACTTATAAACTAATGGATAATAACCTAGAGGTTGATTATTCAGGTGATTATTATAAGACAGATGAGGATGGTGCTAGTCCATGAACTCAGTATATGAATATTATGTGCTTATATAACACTTATGATTATATATGAGCTAGTAATATCATAAATGATAGTAAATCTCCGATTAGTTATGTTCTATATTCTTTTTATAAAGATTTAAGATTTTCTAAAAAACTAGTAGAAAAAAAAGGTATATTATATTTTAATTAGTATGTATGTTTAATTTGTTTAATAAGACAAAGACTGTTAAATACAACTCTAGTAATATAGAGAAAGATATTGATATTTTTATTAGTATCTTCTTTAAGCATCTTAATGAATTAAAAGATGAATCACTTGAAGGAATCATTAGAAAATTTACTGAGACTGTTAGAGATGAATATATGTATGTAGTTTTATATAAAACTGACTTCAACTCTTTAGTTGATTATAATGAAAATGCTGATGATTCTAAGAAAAAGTTTCAAGTATCAAATGTAGAGGACTTTATACATAAGATTATTGTAAACCTAGCGAAAAACCTACAAAGTATATACCCTGAAAACTATAATGAAAATTTAAATAAAATTACTACTATACTATCAAATTCTACATTCGAATATATAGAGTATAAAAGACTACAATTATATAAACTAATAGAAGAAAAGGATACAGTTATTGATTATCCATATTTTTGATCAATGTATCGTATTAAATCATTACATGAAAATATTGTAATGCCCAAAGATTTCAGCTTTAAAACAATACATAAAGATATTTTTAAAATGTATGAAAGAGAATGAGATCATAGATTAGGTATTGAAAAAGTTCAATGATTTTTATGAAATGTTGTAGAAAAATATATTAATGATGAGGAGGATAAAAAAATTACACCTGAATTAATATCAGCTATATCTTATAATGCAAAAAATTATATAGACAGAATAAATTCCGACTATATTATTGAGAAATGAATTGAAACAAACCCCAAGAATACTCTTTCTATTGATGAATGTTTATGACAAAAATATTTGCCTATATTTAATGCTCCACAACAAGTTAAAATTAAGTGAACTAATGAATATTCTACCATAAATAAAGCAGTTATTGTAACAACACTAGAAACCATCTTAACAAGATATAAGTGAACAATATGAAATAAAGTAGATGATTTAGGATACTCATACTCACATTTCTGAAATATGGTTGAAGTTTATGATGATGATAACCTTTTTAAGAAGTATTTAATATTATCAAATGAAGATTTTAAGAAGTTTTATGATTATGTATCTTTAAATGATAAAGCTTTTGATGAGGCATTTAGCCCTGAGAAGAAAAAACAAAGAAAGCTTGAAGAAGCCGATATTTGAACTTGAGAAGCAAAAAAAGATTTTGATTCAATTGTTCTGGAAGCTATTTTAAAGTGAGCGACAGATATTCATTTAAAACCATACGAATGAAAGTGATTAATTAATCTTAGAACAAAAACTTGAATTATTGATGAACTTGACCAAATTCCTAAAGAAAGATTAATAAGAATAGTAAGAATGCTTTCAGGTGATTCATGAGTTAATGAATTTTGAATTGAAGAACCACAAGACTGAGAACAACATAGAGCTATTATAGATAAAAAAACAGGTGTAAAATATGAAGTTGATCTTAGATTTTGATTCGCTCAATGATTAGAAAGAGTTTATATTAGACTGTGAAGTGTTACTAGTAACTGAGAAAAGAAAAAACTCAGTTTATTACAAATGTGATATGAACAAGATGATCTCGATTTAGTTCATTGAATGTTAGAAAATAACTCTAACTGACTAATACTAGTTACATGACCTACTGGTTCATGAAAAACTACACTTTTATATTGAATTTTAGAGCATCATATACCCTTAAGAGACGATGTTCATCTATTAACAGCAGAAGATCCAATAGAAAGGGAATTAAAGTTTAAAAATGTTGAGCAAAATAAAATTACTGAACATGCTGATTCAAAAACACTATTAAAATCATTCCTTAGACAAGATCCAGACTGGATATTAATTTGAGAAACCAGAGATAAAGAGTTATTATCTATGGTAATTGAAGCCTCTCAGACTGGTCACTTAACATTTTCTACTTACCATACAAATAATACAGTTGAGACTTTAGAAAGATTATCAAAAATGTATGCTTGAGATGATGTTAAAACATTTGGATTAGCAAGAGATTCTATATTATCCATACTTCGTTGAATAGTATCAGTAATACTTGTTCCTAAACTATGTCCTCATTGTAAATTAAAGTCTAATATTGATGATGTTAAAGCTAGAATTAAAAGAAAATGATTTCAAGAAGATAGAATTAATGATATGGTTAAAAAGGATTGAACTTTCTTTAAAAGAAAGCCAAAATGATGTAGTAAATGTGATTCAGGATTTCTTTGAAAACAAACAATTAATGAAATTATGAACCTTTCAAATAAACAAATTCATGATGAAGTTTCCGAATGAAATTATTCAAGTGTAGTTAAACAATTTGAGAAATGAATGAAATATGTAAATGAGTGAATTATTGATATTGATACATTAGCTAAAAATGCTAGTAAATAATATTAATTTTATTAAAAGAAAATGTGTGTTTATGACACACATTTTTTGTTTTTTTCGACTTAATATAGTATAATATTATATATATATTTATTTATTTTTACAATATGAATGAAATTACAAAATATTTATTAAAATCATTTATCTGATGAATAGTTTTTTGATTGTGATTTTTCTTTTCAATAGCGATTGTAACTCTAATATTGTTTAATAAATTTGCACCCTATATAAAAGAATTTTTAACTAATATAAACTAATTATGACTGAATTTATTGTATTAACACTTTTATACCTGGATAATAATATGAATAATATTTTTGACCAGTGAGATAAAATTATTGAATTAAATAGACCAGGTATCGAAAGAAATGTGTATTGTAAGATACCAAATACTAAAGATGCTAAACCATGTTGATATTCTTCTGAAGAAAATTCTATTTTAGGATTAGGTGATGATATGTTAAATTCAATTAAATGAAAGCATTATAATTATAATTCTGAAATTTTTGAAAAATGATATATTCCTGGAAGATTCCTATATGCAGAATTTATTGATTGAAAATATTTATATGTAAGTGATGAATCAAAACTAAATAAGAATAATACTATATATTCTTTATCTAATGATGATAGTATGTATATTAATGATTTAATAAATAAAATATTTTATTGAATTATAACATTATTAGTTTTACTTTGAATTTGGTTAATATTTGCACCTAAAAAAAATAAATAATTATGGTTAAGAAAAGTACAACAGAACAAATTTATGAAGATTGAGTAATAGGGTATGCTGCAAAAAAGATCCTATGAAAAGATACTTGATCTAATGAAATAGAAAATACTCCTGAGGTCATAGAAAATGATCAGGAGATTTTAATGGATGAAGTAAAATCAAAAGATGTAGTTGAAATAGAAAAGAAAATTAATCTAAGAGTTCAAAGTACTAATACGAATACAACTCGTAAACCAGCAATTAAGATTTCTGAAATTGGTAATGAATTTAAAGATATTCAAAAAACAAAAGAAGAAAGCTTGGTTAAAAAAAATAAGCAAAGAGAGAAACTTTTAAAGAGTATAAAGAAAACCCATGAACAAAAGCAGATCATTAAACAAACAGTACAGACTGAAATTTCAGAAATCTTTAAAGTTAATAATCAACTTCAACAATTATTAAGTAATTGATTATTTGAAGAACATGAAGACTATATTAAAGTTGAAAATAAGTATATTACCTATGTTTGAATTTGATCTACAAACCTATCTGTAAATTGAAATTTAATGAGTATAATCTCACAAAATGATTCTATTGGTAATTTTGGTATACATTCTATATATCAACCTGTAGATGTTCTAGATTCAAAAAAAATGCTTGAAAAAAAGAAAAAAGCATTACATATAGAAATTCAATCAATGGCTGAAAAAAGATGAATGCATAATGTAGATTTAGAAATGATAAATGCATTAAATGAGATTGATTGAATATTAGAGTGACTTGTAAGTCAAGACTTTAAGATGTATAGGTATTACAATATCATACAATTGGTTGATTCTGATAAAGAAAAACTATTAGATAGAAAATGAGAGCTTGATGTTTTGTTACAAACAATGAGCTATGATATGATAAAGTTTAGACACCTTCAAGAACCAGTACATAATGTATTTTGAATAGGTTGAAGTTATAATGCTTTTCTTGAATTAGCTATAAAAGATAGATTGCCAAATATTTTTACTACTGATGCTAGTTTATCTAATGTTGTAAATTTTATAACAAAAGAAGATAACAATGTTGAATGAATTGCTATATGATTAGATATATTTACTGACAAAATGATTTGTAGAGATTTCTGGTCTTGAGATAATTTTAATATGTGTATATTCTGAAGTTCATGATCTTGAAAATCATATTGAGCAAAATTAGTATGTTTAAGAGAATGGAATATATGAATCAGACAAGTTATAATTGATCCAGATGCAGAATTTAAAGCTCTAACCGAAACTATATGATGAGATTATATAAATATATGAGCATTATCAGATAATAGTGATGATGATAGTGTTCAATTAAACCCATTCGATTTTAACTTTCCAAAAGTTTTAATGAAAAAACATGGTGTTCAATATGTTGTAGATCACTTAGATGAGTTTTGACCAAAGATAGACTATGAATTTAAAGAATTCCTATCAAGATTGAAATCACTAGTAAGTATAATACTATATAATGAGAAAATTTCTAATAGTTATTATTCTGAAATTTCTACTCTTATCGTAGATTTCTTTATTTACGAATGATGATTAAATCCAAAAGATTATACTAGTTACTTCAAAATTTCTAAACACCCTTTAAGTATAAAGAAATTTTATAATTATTTACAAAGTCAAGTTGATAAAAAAGTAGATAATTATGAAAAGATAGAAACAATTAGAAAATGATTGTTTGATTATGCAGATGATAATTGAACATTTAGTAAATTTCTATGAGAATGAGAAAACTCTGTAGATATTAAAAGTGATTGGACTGCTTTTAATTTGAAGAATGTAAAGAATGATTGATTAAAGACTGTAATAACTTTCATTATTATGAGTTTCTTAGAACAAATTTTTGCTGAAAAACAAAAACAAAAAACAAGAATACTTATAGATGAAGCTTCAACATTTCTTTGAGCAAATATTGAAATTGCATGACAAATTACAAAACTTTATCAAAGAGCTAGAAAATATAATATGTGAATAACAATTATTGCACAATGAATTAATAACTTATTTGTTGATTTTAAATCTTCAGAGAAAGAAGTTAATTACTGAGATACTATTCTTCAAAATTCAGAGAACTTAGTAATTCTTACACAAAAACCAAATGCACTAAAAATTATCCAGGATAAGTTAGAATTAACTCCTATGCAGTTTAAATTTTTAGAGTGACTTAATACACAAAAAGAACATGGTCATGTAGCTAAATGAAAAGCTTTAATAATTACTTGATTATCAGTAGACCAAGTACAAATAACACCTGAATCATATATACATGATTTTATAAATACTGATCCAAATACTAAAAAAGAACAATAATATGGCAATTTTAATAACTACTATAATCTGTATTTTGATAATGATATCACTATTATTTGTGTATATCATTTTTAAAAGATACTATGAAAATAATAGTTATTATGTAATTAATATTAGACCACTTAAATATGATTGATGAAAATCATTTATACAAAAAATGGCTTTCTTTGTTTCAAATTGTAAATCAATACCAAATACAAAAGGGAAACATAATCTTATACTTGATGTAACCAATGCTTGAAAAAAAACATATTTTAGATTAATAGTTCCTGAAAAGTATCTAAAAGATTACCATAAAATATTTTCTAGTAATTATAAAGATTTTGAAATAAAATTATGATGAAAGTATACAGAAAATGAGTTTATTGATAAATATAAATGAGGTATTGTTTTTAGAACTGATTCTGATACACCTTTCTTGAAAGAAGAAATTCTTGAAGAAAAAATAGGTGAAAATATAAAATCTATTGTAACAGGTGTTACAACTTGAAGTTTTCAAGTAATGCTTAATTTTGATGCAAAAACAGAGACATTTGCTGATGCAACAGAAATAGAAGATGTAAAAATTGAAAATACACTTGCAACTAATAATATTAACTTTGTAAAAGATATTTGAGCATCTTTTAGGTTTTTATCTTTAAATGAAGATTTCATTGAAACAACAATGCCTTGATTAGTTTGAGGTATACTTAATTTATGAGGTAAATTTTGAAATATAACAAAATATAGTAAATGATGAAAAACTACTATAAAGAATTTAACTTTCAAAAAATCATTAGTAGATTTCTTTTATAGAATATTTTACTGAAGAAAATTTAGACTTTCACATTACTCTCCATCAGATGAAATGTTTTTTAATGCAAAAGAAATTTCATATATCTTTAATTTTGTTCCATCTGATAATGCAGATGTATTGCAATATAAAAGCTTATCACCAGTAGATGCTATTAAATATCAAGATAATTTAGAGGAACAATATTGAGAAGATAAACTTACCAAGATTGCATTATTTGATTATCCATGACTCAAAGATAAGTATTTCAAATTACATGAAAAAACTTTAAGAAGACATGTATGGCAAATATGAAAAACATGAATGTGAAAATCAACATTAATTAAATCGTTTATATTTGATGATATTGCTAAATGAAGATGATTTTGTTTGATTGAACCTAATTGAGATTTAGCTGAGGAAATATTAGATGTAATTCCTGAAGAAAGAAAAGATGATGTAATATACTTAGACCCATCTGTATATTTATGAAGAGTTTGTTTAAGTGTTTTTTCTTTTCTAAGAGAATTAAGACATTTTCAACAAGAATACGAAATTGATCAGCATGAACAATCTGTTGAATTATGATCGGATCATTCCTTATATCATATGGAAACAGAGGATAAATTTATGAGTATGGTAGTAAATATGATTAAATCAGTTTCTGTATGATGAAAAGAGATGTGGTGACCAAGAATGGATAAAATAATGAAAGAGGTTTGAACAGCTACATTGAAATATGAATTATCAGAAATTTCAGATATATCTTATTATTTGAATATTCCAAAATATCGTAAAGCATTTATTAATGCAATCGAAAATGAGGATTTAAAAGAGTCATTATATAATTTTGAAAATAAGCCAGAAAAAGATAGGGAAGAAGCATTTCAACCAGTAAGAAATAGGTTTGATGTATTTTTATCAGATACGATGAAAAATATATTTTCAGGTAAACCAAAATTTTCTTTAAAGAATGCTATGGATGATTGAAAAATTATTATAATGAGACTTCCTAAGGGAACAATGTGAGATTGAAATGCTTCATTGTTATGATCAATGATGGTAGCATTATTTTGGGCATTAGCTCAAACAAGAATTTCTACTCCTGAAGATGAAAGACAAGACTTTACATTATATATTGATGAGTTTCAAAATTTTGTAACAGACTCTTTTTCACAAATGTTAGAAGAAGCTAGAAAATATAAATTGAGGTTAGTTTTAGCTAATCAATTCACTAAACAAATTAAAAATAAAAATTCCTCAGTATTTGATTCGCTTAAATGAAATATCTGAACATTTGTAGCATTATGATTGTGAACTGATGATGCTCAAGTATTATCACCTTACTTTTGAATAGATGCAACAAATATGGTTAATATTCCACCTTATCACTGATATGTAAAATGTGAAGAGTATTCACCAACACCTTTTAATATTGTTACTGAACAAACTGAAAGAGATCCCTCTAGAAAGTATCCAGGTAAGACAGCAATAAAAAATCTAAGTTACTCAAAATATTGATTAGATTCAGAAGAAGAAGAAGTAGAGGATGAATTTGTTATTTCTAAAAAACAAGTCTTTCGTAGTTTACTAAGTATGAAAAACTTTGATAAAGCTTTATTATGAAAAAAACTAAGAATTAAAAAGATTTCGTTTGATAAACTTCTTGAAGAACTTTTCTTTGAGTGAATACTTATAATGAGTGATGATTGAAGTGTTACTATTAGTAAAGAAAAAATTGATTTAAATGATAAGTGATATTTTGATTTTGTATTTAAAGAAAATGTAAATAAAGAAAAACCTTATGTATCTTTATGAACATATTTTAGAGAGTCGAAAAAGTTACCTAGTTTTTGATTTAATATGGATTCTTACAATAAAGAAAAAAGTGAAATAAATGATACTTCAACTGAAGGTGGTGAAAGAAAGGAAGATAAATTGGATATAGATGATTTATTTGGTGATTCTTCTGATTCAATAGAAACAGGTTTAGATTGACTAAATGAAGAAAAACTCGATATTAAAAGTAATGATATTTCAACACAATATTCATATGATATTAAAAACTCTGACTTAGAAAAAACATTTTGAGAACTTATACAAGAGTTATGATTTAAAAAATTTGAAGAATTTGAAAAATTGAATCATAATAATGATTTAGATATTTCAAAAGATACAGTAATAATAAGAAAATATTTATGAAGAACTTTTCACATAAAAAAATAAATAAAGGATGATTTACTTTAATAGAACTAGCAGTTGTAATAACTGTATTAGCTATTTTATGATCATTTACTTTTGACTTTTATGCGAACTATAAAGAGGAACAATTAGTTGATGATGAAATTTCAGATATACAACAATATTGATTATTACTAAGTACAATAATTAATAAAACATGAGATATTCCTTTAAATTACTGTAAAAATGTTTCAGGTTGACATGATTCAGATTGTTTTGAAGCTGATCCCTTAAATGATTGATCCACAGATAATATATGTTCGTGAGTTGAATGAGATTTCTTTGCTGATAATGATTGTGATTCTTGATGTGTAATTATTGATTGTGAAACCAATATATGCTCATGAAATAATATATATTATGATTTTGAAAAGCTATTTTCAGACTATGTAAATTATAACTACACAATTAGAACTGACTCTTTTACTGATAAGTTCTCATATAGGATATGTCCAGAAAAAGATATTTCGGATACTTTGATTATTTGAAAATGAGATGAATCTAGTTACTGAACATTTAGTCCTTCATTTACTTTATACTATGGATGAAGAACTGTATATAGATTCAATTCAAATCCTTAATCCTCATGTTTCTTAGTAGTATGAGTAAATATTATATAAATATATTATTATGGACACTTACGATAAATTAAAATCTCTCAAAAATCCCTTTAAAAATGCAGATTTTGTAGTTCATAGAGAGATAAGAACATCAGCTTTAAAAAGTTTATGAAAACTTTATTGATTCGATTTAAAAACAAAATCAAAGAAAGATTCAAAAATTTCTAATATTTTTATTGAAAATAAAAAACTAGTTAAACTAGTAAAGAAAGATTCTTTAACTATTAAAGATTTCGATTCAATCAATAAATTAATTCTTAAAGATTTCTCTAAACTACAAAAAGACTTAGATTATGCTAAAAAAGCTGATTTAATATCTAAAAAGAAACTTGAGAAGAGAAGAGAAGAATCAAATAAAATTGTTTATGATTTATGAGGAATGTTTAAACCTGCAGAATGAATTTCATGTATATGAAAAAAAGCAAGTACATTTTGTAAAAGAAATAAAGTTAAATTAGCTTTATGTTGAGCTTTAGTTACTTTGTGAGGTTTAGCTACATTTGTACAAACAGCTGATAATGTTACTGCTTCAGCTGAATCAGAAAATAAGAAACCATTAATTAAAAATGAAAAACAAGTTTTAAAAATTTCAAAAACTAAAGACAATTATTCAGTATTAAAACAAGTTCTAAATACAGCTAGTCATTTAGAATTTGATAAAGTAGATCCTAGCTCTAAAACTTTTGAAAAGTCTAAGAATCTTTATTTATGATTCATGAAGGATTTAGTTAAAAAAGCAGATTCAGAGTGAAATTTAAAATTATGAAAGTCTGACTTATCTGCACTATTAAAAGCAGAATATCTATATAATTCTTGAGTTAAGAAGAATTTAGAAAATAAATCTGAGGGACTTAAATGAGAGAAAAAAGATAAAAACCTTAGAAAAATCGATACAACTAATGAACAAATGAAAAAATTAAAAGATAATTTTAATGAATTAGAAGAATGAAAAAAAATCTGATTTAATTATCAAAAGCATTGAATTACTATTGATGTTAAATCAGAAGGGGATAGTTATATTATCTCATGATTAAATAATTTTAATTATTAATTTGGATAGTATTCTATTAAATTGTAATTATCTAAATTTCAAAAAATTCATTTTTCTTTAAAACTTAAAATCCTTGTTTTACTTGTGTATAAGATAACTTTAAAATTTTTAAAGTTATCTTTTTCTTTGAGTAGTTTTATTAACTGTATATAGTTTTCATCTTTTTCTTTCATTGTTTCATAGGACTCAGTTCACATATCCGTCTCAATAAAATAATAGTCTCTTCACTGAGTAATAACTCAATCTGCCTTAATTAATGCATATCTATTTTTACTATCATATCTATTAATATTTTCATCATCAAAGTGAATATTTAATATATCAATATTATGTTTATTTTTAAAACTAATAATATTATCTATATTGGTAAAATTATGATAATGTTTAACAGATTTGTAATTTGATGGATGATATATGAATATTCAGTTTCTAAAATTATCAATATTATCAAATTTTGTTCTTAAACTTGATGAAATATCAACAATTCTAAAAAACTTTAATTCAGAAGACAAGTAAGGCTTTTCTCAAAATAACTTTGTATATTGTTCAATTGTTATTTGTCATGTTCTTTTTAATCTTTTTATAACTTGATCTTCTTTTTGTTTATTGTGTTTAGGCTTTTTAGAAACCATATGCTTGTAAGGTATATTTTCAATTTGAACTATACCCATTCTATTTTGACTGTATTTTCTAGGCATAATTAAAAGTTACCATCTAAAGAAGCTTCTTTATCAGCTTGTATTTTATCTTTTACTAATCATGATTGCATTTGTACTGGTTTATAGTAAGCAACTGTCATACATGCTCACATTATCACTGTTAGAGTTACCATTGAGGCAGTTAGGACTCTAAGTGTTCTAGCAGTTAAATCATCTAATTCTACTTTTTTTACATCTCTTAAAGATACCATTGCTTCATCGATATTACTAGCTTTAAATGCATGTACTACATCTTCATCATTTCAAGTAAAAACTCAAAATTCTTCAAAGGAATCTCACATTTGTTTTCAAGTTTTTACCTCTTCTCTTACTTCTTGAATTACTCTTCTCAGGTAGTAATTATTAGCACTTCTTGCCAATATACTTAGCAGTTCTCTTTGTAGGATATCACTTTCTCTCATTATGATAAAAGTATCAATAATATCATATATTGATTTCTTTTTATGTATAACTCAATAAAAAGGTATAGCAAATTTAGCTTTTCATAATATAGTTTTAATTTTATTTCATTGAAGTAAATGATATATTAACATTAATAATCAAACAAAAATAAGACTAGGTCATATATATTTCACAACATAATATAATCAATTATGGTAAGCTACTGTAAAATCAGGTAATGTTCTTCAGTATGAATTAAAGTTATCTTTAATCATATCATATATTATTCAATCTAATACATATGATAATACTATAATAAGAATGATTGTTATGATAGACATCCTAGATTTCTCTACTACAGTTTTTTTAAATGTTTGTCTTTCTTTAATATATTTTTCTAACTTAATAAGTCATTCAATTGGCTCATGTTTTGATCAGAAAAATCATTTAACTGTAGACCTATAGATTTCATCGAATATATTTGGGAAGGTTTCAATTACATTTTCAAATTTTCTATTGTTTTCAACTTCCGATAAGATTGCATAAACAAGTGGGCTAAATGTTTTTTTATAAACTTCTTTTAAAGCATCTTTAGGGGATACAACACTATCAGCTCATTTAGATAATTCTAATCTAAAATATCTTGTAAAATCAAATAGTTGTTGATCACTCCAGTGAAGATTTTTTGAATAAGAGATAATTGAATCTAGATCAATTATCTTTTGAATAAATATTCATTTTTTTTCTAATTTTTTTCTAAGGTCTCTTTTAGTTCAGATAATAGAAAAAGTACCTACTTCTAATCATCAGTAGTTGTTTTTAAATAATACAGAGTATTTCTTTTCTTTTCTATTAAAAAACATTTTTTTTATTTTTATTTTTATATTTGTTTTTGTTTTTTTATTTAATTGATTTTATTTATTGATTTTATAAATTCATCAAAATAATTTTTTAGTTCTATTTCATCTTCTCAATATGAGAATCAAATAGTATAATATTTATTTGTATCAAACAGTATATATTCAATATAAATAACATCATTATTATTCACTGTTTCAAATTTAAATATATTTCATTTTCATTCAAAACCTCATAGATTAATATCATCAGATTTTACTAATTCTACATTACTTATAGTCTTATTAGATATAGATAATGAATCTGTTATGTATTTTGCTACATTCTTCTTATATACATCATCTATTGTTTCATTTCTGCTTTCTTTTCTATTAGTTTTTATAGATATACTTCAATTTTTAAATATCTTAACAGCAGGAGTAATTAAATATTTATCTTTAGTATTATGTTCTGACTGTTTAATATGAGATATAGGTATTATAAATTGTATATTATTAAATGTATCTTGTTTACCTCATAATACTACTTCAGGCTTTGTAATTTTTATATCTTTGAAGTAGAAGTTTTCATAATTATTATTGAATATATTTACAAGCTCTAAACTATTTCATAAAGTTTCATAAGTAAATATATATATACTATCATTTTCAATTATTATTCTTTTAAATGTGATAGCATTGAAAAAACGATTTTTATCTTTATTTATTAGTTCCATATATGCTAATTTTTCATCTTCTTCAAGTTCTAATCAATATTTTTTTTGAAAATCAAGATTTGTTTTATGTAAAATTTTTGAATTAAGAGATTTACTTTCAATAGAATTAAATACACCTCAGAATCAAATTACATCATAACTAAAATCACTTCAATTATTAGCTTGGAAATATTTATGATATTCTAATCCTTTACTTTTATCATCCTCATCTAATAAATATTTATTTTTTATCTGTTCTTGTTCAATCTTTCACAAATAAGTAATATATATTTTGTAAATTTCTTCTTTTTTTCAATTCAGAACCTCAATAGATCAAACTGGTATATCATTATTTTTAAAAGTAGTTTCTTTTAGTACTCTTATTAAATTACTATTTTTATCTATATAAATATCTCATCTTTTTTTACCATATGCTTCATTATAATCTCAATTTAATTCAATACTATCTAATTGAGTATATTTTATAGATTCATTTTCATATTTTTTTAATGAATCATTGGTATGTAAAACAGAAGTGTTAAATGGAATAATTTCCATTTCTAAACTATGTTTATCACCTTTAATTATATATTTTGAATTTTTTTTATAAATATCTCACCCAGATCTAATATTGAAATTTACTCAATATTCTTTTAAGTTTATATTATCATATTCTCATTTATAATTAACAATGTATGCATGTGATACATCAAGAGGTGGTCTTTCTTCTTTGAGTAAATTAGATACCAATAGGTATACAAGAGTACCAACAACAGCTAATCATGCTATTATTGAAAGTGTAATCAAAATAATTTTTCTCCAGTCCCTCATAAGTTTTATGTTATTAAATATTAATTATATTATACATATATTACTTCTCCTTAACAAATTCTTCTTCATCTTTTATAGAATCTATTAATTTATTTATATCTGTACTTGGTATATGTTTTCTTTGAGTTTTTATTGTTACTTTTTGCCTTCTCTTATCTATTAAATATTTCCAAATACTTCTTCAATCAATTCTAAAACTAGATGCAACAAAACCAAGTCATATAGTAGCCATTAGAATTATAAGGGATGTTATAGTAAGGAAAGGGCTAGTTCAAATTTGTAAGTTATAAAAAAACCACATACCTGGTAATATACTAAATCATCAAATAGTTAATAATTGAGATTTAGTTACAATCCCAAATATAGGTGCTTCTTTATCAGCGAAGTAAAAGTTTCTTATTTTTGCTCACATAATTATAATTGTTTAAAAATATTTTTAGATATATTAACATCCATTTCTTCATTAGGTTTAATATCAGAAATATCAGGAATTTCAATTGTTTCATCTCTATTTTTTTGCTCTTCTCTTATTTTATCAACTACCCAAGCCTGAAATCATTCTTTTAAAAGTACTTGCTTTTCTCTAATTTCTTTATATTTCTCTTTGTAATCATTTTTAGTAATTACTCACTCTTCGACATCCTGATTGTATACCTTCAGTAATGTATTGATTAAAAGTCTATTCTCTATAAGTTTTTTATTCCTGATTTTTTTAATTTTTTTGGTAAATGTTAATCAACCAAAATTTACATGTAGATTATCTAAATATATAACAGATTCTCTTGAAACATTTAATAGATTTTCTACAATAAATTTAAATTCATCTAAGTTTAATGATTCCATCTTTTCATAATCTATATTATTAAGGTTATATCCAAAAAATTCTTTATCTTCTACTGACATTTCTTTTCATGTAGATAGTTTACTACCATTTTTTGATCTTCAATTTCTAAAATATTCTCTTCAATGTTTTAAAATTGTTTTTAGAGAATTTTTAAATATTGCATAGGTTCAAAGATATTTTAGTGTAATTTTATCTTCGTTTCCTTTTGTTTTAGAGAATCCAATATAGTGAATAGGTTTATCTGAGTAGTATTTCTTAAGCATTGCTCTAGTATTCTCTTCAATTAATTCATAGATGTTATTATATTTTTCTCTTATATTCATTTTGATTTTTTAATAATATAATGATAACATATATAATATAACATAAAAACGAAAAAAAATAAAATATTTGAATAAAATAATTGAATAATTTGTTTAGTTTAATTTACTAAGTATATTAACTATAGTAATTTTAATTAAAAGTCTATGAATCTTAATAAAAGTTGAACAGTTATAAATACAGTACTGATAGTAACCACTGTTATTATAATTATTTCATTCTGAGTAATGAAATCTTCTTTATTTGTATGAGAAACTGTAAAAAATAATAAATTATCATCAAATTCAATTATTGATGTTAATAATAATAGAATTGATAATACTGATACTAAGGGGAGCTTGTATGTTTCAACTTCAAATTTAGAATCAAATATTGAATCAGTTTCATTAGAAGAGTCCAAAACTATCGAAGTAAGTATTCCTTGAAATAATATTAGTTGATCAAAGCTTAAAGTAGATTATTCTACTTGATCATCACAAAGATATATTTGATTAGAATTATCTAAAACAAAAAATAGTAAATCACTAGTTAATAAAAATATTGATACTAGGTGAGGTTTTATTTTAAAAGATTCTAGTGCCTGGACAGAAACAGCCCAAGAAATTAATATTAATCAACAATCATTCTACCTTAAAAATAATAAAATATCTGATTTATCAGACTTCTTAACTACAGAAATAGACAAAATTTGAGAACCAGGTTCTTATCTTCTTTTTGATTTCTGATATCCTACTTTATTTAATAGATTTAATTTTCAATTAACTCAAGATTCTAAAACTTCTTTTCCTAATATTATACAATTAACATTTGATAATTGAGTTCAACATAATTTCTTAATTGATGATACTAAAAATACTCAAAATCTATATTTTCCCGATATTGAAACTCAATATATAAGACTTGATATTTTATCAACTTCAGATGGTAGAGTAGATGTAGAAAATGCAACTATTATAAGCAATATAGAAAGAAATATATTAGCTTCAGAAATAACAATATCAGATGATACAACAAATAAAATATTAGATATATCATTCCCAAATTTACCTTCAATAAATTGAGTTAAGTTTATTAACTTATATTCATGACATAATTGAACTATATCAACTAATTCATTTAAATCATTACTAAACGATGAAACGGAATTTCAATATTTCTATAATGATATTAGTTTAGATACAATATATTTTGAACTTTGTTCTGACATAAATGCATGTTTAGATAAAGTTGGTAAACCAATAAATTAATTTTATGAAAACAAAAAGGAATAAATTCTTACTTTGATTAGTATTTACAATTTTATTTGTTAGTATTTCTTATAGTTTTTTTTATTTTGAGAAACTATCAAATACATATATTTCAGATAATCTTCAGGAAATTTCTATAGATTTATTAATTGAGGGTTCAGATAATCCTTATACTATTTCTCAAGTTTTCTGAAGTAGAGGAAATTATAATATTACTCCAACAATTACTTGAAAAAATGTAAATTTATCTATTTCTTGAGTAAATAAACAAGGTTTTGTGGGTTTTGAATTAACATGAGATTCATGAGATAAAAGTTCTTATATGGTTTATGTAAAACCTAATCAAACATTTATTGATGCAGATATTATTAATTATAAAGTTGCACCTGTTATTTCATGATTTTCTGACTGAAAATTTAATATAGATCTCAATGATTCAGAAGTAAATAACAATTCAGTTCAAAATACCTGACTAAATTTTAATACAAGTCTATTTTCTTATGATTGAGAATATTACTATTCAGTTCAATCATGAAAAATAGAAAAATTCTCTAAAAATTTCCATCATTTAAATTCATATGAAGTAGACTTATGAGCTACATGATTATTCATGTCTAATGTTACAGATATAAAAAGTATTAAAGATAATATATATTTAAGATTCAATAATTGAAAAATATTACACTGAACAAAGGTAGGGGATGTATATACTTTTATTGATAGTTGAAATACTTATAGTGATATTTGAATTAATAATAATAACATAGTTTCTCCACTTTTCTTATCAAATTTTACATGAGTAAGAGATTATGAAAGAATATGAAACTTTTTATATGTATTAACAGACACTAATTTTGAAGTTCATTATATAATTTGATGAATGAATAATTTATCATTAATTTATTCTCAAGCAAATAGTAATAATTTAGAATCATTTATTGTTGATAAATGAGTTTATCTTTTTGATAATGCATGAAACTTATTTGTAGTTAATAATGATTTTCAGATTTATTATTTAAAAGATGAGAATAATACAAACCAATGAATTTCTACAACTAATAATTTTGATAACTATAAACCTAATTTATCTGTAGACTGATGAAAACTAACTCCTTCAGCATCAATATTATCAAAAAGTGCAGAAGATATAATTAATGGTTTTAAATATACAACAGATTGATGAATCCCAGTATATAATCAAAAAACATTATGAGTTGATATAGCTAATTCTGATTTTACAAAGCTCACTATTACAAGGAACTTATTTATAGATAAATTTTCTTCTAACTATTGAATGATTGAAGGGGACTGATATTCAGTTGATATAAATATTCCATTAATAGGTTATTGAGTAAGTTTTTCATATAAATGATTAGCAGAAAATATTTCTCCAAAATTAAATGTTTGAGTTTGAGATATTTCTTTGAAACAATTTAATATAAATGAATGAGAATTATATCTTCATTTTAGAGCATTTGATTATTGAATGAATACATCAGATGAAATAATTAAATGACCTATTATAGTAAGAAATAATAATCCAAAGATATGAAATCCATATATTAATACAAATTTAGTAAATTTAGATGGGTGAGATGATGTAAGGTTCATGTTTAAGTCAAGTAAAGAATTATCTGAAGTTTTAGTAACTATTGAAGATGATTATAAGAATTTATCTACATATACTCTTACTGACTTAGATTTTACAGAGGATTATGATTGATTTACATATATCATCAATTACTCAATTGCATGATGAGTTAATCAGCTTAAATTTAATATTGACTGAAAGGATTTAGGTTGAAATAAAACAAGTACTTATTATGAGTATAATCTTAATAGTTGATGGTTTCAAGTTTTATGAGTATCACAAACAAATGCTTGAGTATGATGAAATTTATCAAAGAATCAAAAAGAAAAAGGTTTTATATACTGAGTTGCATCTAAATCAAACATATCTTCAGAAATTAATACCGACTATAAATTTAATGTAACTGATAATGCTTATACTTTTATTCCAATAAATGATGATTGAGCTTGAAATATTGAAGTTAACCACTCTCTTTTGAAAAGTAATTTTAAAGTATTTAATTGAAAAGCTAGAAAAAATGTTGACTCTACTTTCTTTTATGAATGATGAGATCAGACAAAACCTATAAACGATCTTAAGTTTTTAAATTGATACTACTATAGCTTTGATGGAAATTTAATTTTAGATGATATAATTTTTTCTTGAGATTGAATATTATTAATTAATGGTGACTTGGATATTAAATGAGATATTATTAAGGATTTAAACTCAGAAACAGAAAAGTATCCTAATAAGCTAAAAATATATGTAACTTGAAATATCAATGTTTTCTCTGATACAACTAAAATAGATGCTTATTTATTTACAAATGAAAGGTTATCAACATTGTCAATAGCTTACGATATTGAAAGTTGATGAAATCCTATTTCTGATAATATATTTAAGAATACAGATTGAAAAATATATTTTGATTTAACATGAGACTCTAAGGTAGATTTAATTACTTATGAAAATATCTCTAATAATAAAAAGATATACAATATATATGTGATGTGAACCAATAATAAATATACTAATAATAAATTAACAAGTTCTGGATGATTACTAGGGGATAGTATTGATTACAATACATCTTCAACAAATATTATTGATGGAACTCTAGTTAAAGATATTATTATAACAAATTGAGGTGTAGATACTACATATTTTATAAATTCTACTTTTAATTGATTAATAGAACAATAAGAATGAAAAAGATTTTTCTAAGTTTAATATTACTGGTTATATGATGATTGAATATTACAATATTCAATTTATTTGCATATGAATGAATAAATAATGAAGATACTCAATTAACTCTTGATTCAAAGGATTTTAGTGTTTGATGAAGTAATTATACATTATATTACTCTACAAATCATAATGTTGTAGGTTTAACTCAACTAAATTCCTGAATTTCAGAATTTACAGCATTAAATGAAATTTTGAGTAATGCTAATATCAATATTAATAATTATATATTAACATGAAACAATTTAACAAACTATTGATTTTCAACTGATATAAAGGATTTTAACTATAATTGATATACATTTACATATTTTTTAGAAAAATATTCTCCATCGAAGATAGAACTTATGAATTCTGAACCATTTACTACAGGTGAATCAGATATAATAATTTCACATATAGTGAACGGAATATTTTCATGATTTAATCAAATATCAAATAATATATCAACTCTTGAAAATATAGAAACTAGTATGTCTTCAAAATTATTTCTAATTAAAGATAACGATGTTCAGAATGTTCAAATTTCGGATAGTTTTTTGAATAATATCTACAGTATTTTTTCTCTAGAGTTTTCAAATAAAGTAAATTCTCATTTACAGTATTACTATACAACCAAAGAAAACCTATTCTGAACAAAAAAACAATATCTTGTTTTAGATTATAATGATATATCATGATCATATACCTGACAGCTTGATTTAATAAACCAAAATTATAATAATTTAGTGGATATTGTTAATACTACTTATACAACTGAAGAATCTAATAATATTGATAATAATATTTTTTGAATACATACTGATATAAACAATAGAGTAATATCAGCAAAGTCATATGCTCAGACAGACTATCCAAATATTCTTATATCAACGACTAAAACAAATTTATTTACTGACTTAAATTCTCTTAGGGGTGAAATTATTACAGACTTAAATAACTATAGAGATTACCTGCTTAACAAGAAAGCAGAGGAAGAAGCACAGTCCAACACATGATGAATAGATTACACGGATTGAATATCAACATCCTCATGAACGATTGATTTTGAATATACTTGAACTTGAACGGATTATAACCCAAATAGTGTTTGAACATGAATAACCGATTATAATATTACCTCCTGAGAAGATGCATTATATAATCTTGAAGATTTTGTAACAACAGATTCAAGAGAAATTATCTCTAAAATAAACAACTATAACAGTACTTTATGAGAAAAAGTGGATTCTAGAGAAGATTATTGATTAGCACTTGCAAATAATATTGAAAAATATAATAAACTTACAGAATTTTTATCTTGAAGTACTAATTTAAACAATGAACTATTTGTTGATTCTGTTAACTTCAATATATTATTAAAATGAGATATAAAAGATGAATTTGTAAATATAAACGATAGTAAAACTGTAAGAGATGTTTCTTTGCAAAATTTTAATGATACTTTCATAGATTCAAATACTTCAACATTTTTATTAAGGAATGAACTGGTAAATTATTGAAAATTAATGATGAATAATCAATTTATTTCATCAAGTATAACTCTACCATCAACCTCTAAAGTTAATAATGATACATCTTATAAAAACTATTTAAAATGAGATAAGTGAACATATTTTAATAATTACAATAAAAATACATATACACAAATTCAAGCTAGAAATAATGTAGAGTGATTAAAATGAATTTCATTCTCTTATACACCTTCTCCAAAACAAATAAAGGATACCTCAAATAATCAAATTTGAATTCAATTATGAAATAATAGTCACTTTTATCTTAATGATGATAATAAATGAATAGAAATTGATTTAGATGATAACTTTGATTATGAGATTAAGATAAAGTCTTATAATTGAATTACAGATGATCTAACTCTTAGTCTAAAGGATTCTAGTAATAATTTTACTCCTATAGTATTAAAGTGAGATATTATCTCTAAAGCAAGTTGAAAAATTAAATCTAAAATAGTTGATTCGAAGAATGAAGAAGACTCTATTCATTCCTTGTTTGTAAATGATATTTTGGGTAAATAATTCAATTTAATTATCCTACTGTTTCTTAGTAGTATAAGTACTAATTTATTATATAATTATAGTATTATGAAAGATTTAAATAGATTACATAAACCGAAATCTCCCTGAAAAGTGAGCAAGACAATGGAAGCTTTACAAAACCTTAAAAAGGGTAAAGTTTGAGAAATTAAATTTAGAAATGCTGATAAACTTGATAAAGAGTTTACACATGTATTAAAACTAGCGAAAGATTTTCAAGAGAACAATATAGATTCTGAAAGATTTAAAACAGAGATGAATGTTTCAGAAAAAGCTATATCTTGAATATTCCATGATAATTATGTTCAGAAATATGGAAATAAATCTGAAGCAGAATTGAAAATAAGTAGATTACCAACAGAGACTGAATCTAATTATAATTTAGCAATATGAAGAAAATGAGAGGATGCTAGATTCTGAGATTTTCAAACTGTTGACGATGTACTTGAAAGAATGAAAGATTTAGTGGGTTAAAATTTGTTTTTTTTGAAAAACTATAATATAATAATGTTAGTATTTTAATTTCTAAACTGTTGCAAATGAAGAAAACTTTTTCTTTTATAGCTCTTTGATCAATGTTGATATCACTAGCAGTACCTTTTATAGGTACTGTTAATGCTGAATTAACTACAAAGAAAGTGAGGGTAGTTGTTACATACCCAATAAGTGATGCTACTCTATGAGTAGATGCCTGAGCATTAGTTCATGAACCAAATTCATGAATTCTTTTTAGATTCGCTCTAAAAAATTCTTCTGATACTACTTTATGTATGGAAGAAAAATCAGTTTCTGTTGTAAACTGAATTATGACTTATGAACTAGGTTCACAATATGCTATTAATACAAATTGAGTTAGTACTTGATGTAATATGTCGAGTTTATTAAATAACTCTGATTATAAAATAGTAGCAACTTGAGATCTAAATAAGAATAATGATTTTACAGATTGAATTGACTTTACATCTGAAGAGGCTACATGGGTGGAAAGTTCAACTCAACAATTTGAAGATTCTTTTCTTGATTCTAAAACACTTGATATGCAAAATAATATTACAGCATGAGGTGGATGAGAATCTACTGTAAACTATAATGTTTCTGCAGGTTTACTTAATACTGAGCTAATTGCAGCTTGAAGTAAAACTAAAACTTTTGATTTAGATAAGGATTGAGCTACTGAAGTAATTTCTAAAAATGGTACTGATCCATGAATTATATATTCAGTAAATAAAGTATCATGAACATATGAAAATGTTTTTTCATCTTCAAATATTACTTTAGATGATTCAACAAATGTTTTTTTAGCTTGAAAAGATAGTAACTTTATATTGAAAGCTACTTTTGGTAGTGATCCAAATATTACAAAAACTAACCTAGCTGCTACTTCTATAGTAATGAAAAATTGAATGGTTACTGAGTCATCTCAGACTGTAAAAGAATTTGTAGCAACTGACTATCTAGTAATGAATATTTCATGAGAAGATAAAAGATTTAACTTTTCTACACTATCAAGGCAATATGAGGAACAAATTGCAGTAAGTTATTGAAATGTTTCTGATTTATATTCTTCATTAACTGATCCTGACTGGAGTTGAACACCTTTTAGTTGAGATCAAGCAGATTACTATTGATGAGATGTTAGAGAAGCTATAGTAAATAATACAGTTGTTAGTGATATTGATGGGGTTATTTATTGAGACTTCAATGAAGATTGAAGATTAGATTTTATTTCTTTTAAAAATGCAACTTGAGGTAAGGCTTATTTTACAATGCACTTAAGAAAAACAGATTGAAGTTATAAAATTGTTTTTGATTCAATATTGTGAGATTGAGTAACAGCTTGAACTTCATTAGTTGATAATAGTGCAGATTTCTCTTGAACAGATATAAATGAAATTATCATAACAGATGGTACAACAAAAAATGTATATAAAATTAATTGAGCTTGGGAGACTAATCCATTATGAGATTGAGATTCAAATACAGTTAAATTAATTGCTTCTTTTAGTTCTACTTTTTATGCTATACTTGCTAAAAATGGTTGAACTACAAATGTAAATTCTGCTCGTTTCTCTATATGAGATGGTTTTAGAGATATGAATGATTCTAATATTGATGATAAGTTTTTATTAGTATGAGATTTTAAAGTAAACAAGGATTGATATGATTATTATGATTATTATCTAAAACAATATAATTGATCATCTTTTGTTGATTTAACATTATCCTGATCAGTTCAACCATTTAAAGCGATTTGAGATAAAATATGATTTCAAAAGATTGCTAACTCAGAATTCTATGCTTTTTATGTCGATCAATCTACTCAATCATCTAAGTGATTGCAAGATAAAACAAACTTATACTATATAAAAGATTGAAAAATAATTCCAATGCTTTCATGAGTACTTATTAATGATAATAATACATGAAGTCATCAGGATGGTAATTTAAATGAATGAGGTTCAAAACTTCTTAATAATTCAAAATTTGGTTTCTTTGATCAAAATGTAAGTAATGTAACTTCTTGAACTCTTTGAATACCATCAGTAAATTTTATAAGTAATAGTTGATGATGAGCTCTTCAATATGAAGAATGAGGAAATAAATACTATATAATTGATAATAATTGAGATATCCAAACTTCAGTTATTACTAACTCTTTAAATTCTGTATTTACTAAATTAACTGATAACACTCCAGTATACCTTAATTTAAACAAACTATTTAAATCAACCGAGTTAGTAGATGTATATACTGATATTAATTGATTAACATACTGAATTTGAAATGTTGAAACAATTCAATCTAAATCACTGATTGATGAAATAAATTTAACAGTATATAGTAGTGCATTCAATATAGGAAACTATATTGATCAAGATACATTTATATCTAATTATGATAATATATTCTTATGACATGAAAGTTCTTCAAGAAATATTGTATTTAGTAATAATTTAGTTAATACTCAAGTTGATGATTATGGTACTGATAAATATGTACATACTGTTGATAATCTTAGATGAAGTTATTTTTCAACTGTAAGTGATTATTTATATAGGGATAATTGATTCACTAATACTTGATCAATATCTTGAAGCCATATGTATTATGTATGATCCGATTGATTTATTCATAAAACATTCTTAGATTGACATCAAACTAATACCGATAATATTATTCATGCTTTTTCAAGTAAAGAATTAAAAAAGATGTGAGATAATATATACTTTATAGATAATTCAGATTGAAATAGTTTATACAAAATTGATACTGTTAATAATGATACTATTTCTAAAGTTACTTGACCAACTAATCTTAGGTTTGTTTTAAATATTGTATGAACAAGAGTTTTTATGATTAATAATAGTAGTCAAGTAGTAGTTTATGATGAATCTACATGATTATCAAATGTACTAACTTCTATTACAGGAAATTCTTATAGACCATTATTAACTTGGAATGGATCATATTATTGGATTAAATTTAAAGAAAGTTACTATGATGAAAGAATTAGATATTTTCAACTAGATGCAAATCTAAATCCTTATAGTATTCAGACAGGTACTAGTAGAACTTCTTTTTTATACTGAACTTATTACCATTCAATGAATTTATCCACTAGTAATACAGATTGATGGAACTGAGCAGTAAATACTAATTGGGGTTTTACTTATTCTAATACTAATAATAGATATAATACTAATATGTCTACAGCTTGAGGATGAAGATATTGAAACTATTTAGTTTATCCTAACTCTTCTGATTGAAGTAAATTATATAAATTTGATGTACTTAATGAATGGAATCATATGAACTCAGGAGGTAAAGATGCATTTGCAAATAATACACAAGATAGGAAACTATTCGATTGAGTAGCAAATTACCCAGTAATAATTTCATGAACAAACTTTTATAATTGAAATAACCATATTGTTGTAAATACAGATAATATTTATTTTATGCAATGAGTGTCTTATTACTGAGAATGATGAAGTTTAAAACCTTTTCTTGATACAAATTGATCTAAGAGATTAGATAAAATAGTATGGTGAGATATGAACTGGAATTCTAATAGTAATAATTCTGTGGCAGGTACATTAAATTTAAATGATACATATAATTATGCTCATAATACACATGCTCAAGCAGATCAATGAGATCACTCTTGGAGATGGTGGTGAGATAGTGTATCATGATGTAATGCTAGTGCTGATATTAACTTAGAGTCTAAATTCTGACCAGTAACATGAGCATGTTGGGAATATCAATGATGAGGTTGGTATAAATTCTTCCCATTATATTAATATATAAATAAAAAAAAGTAGATTAACATTATTTAATCTACTTTTTTTATTAATTTTTATCCTGAAATACATTATCTATCCTTTCAAATAAATAGATTGAAAATAATCATACAGGTCATAAAAATGATAAAATTGAATAAATTATTATGGTAACACTAAAGTCAATTGTTTCATTTCTTATGTTTATAATATTATATATTCCTTCAAGATTTAATACTATCCGAAAGTTAATACATCATATAATAATTATTACAGGTCATATAAAGAAAAACTTTGTACTAGATTCCATTAATAATATTTAGTAATATTTTTTATTAACTATATTAATATACTTTAAGAACTATTTAAGAATTTATAATAAAACATTTAGATATTTTTGAAAGGTATTATTTTTATTCCATTTATTTTTTATTGTATTATTAATATCTTATTTCCTAATTACAGGAGGTACTCATAAGTATAACTTATAATCAAATTCATATTTCTCAGTAACATTTTCATCATCAATAACTTCATTTATAGTTCTTTCACGAATTATATTACCTCATATTACATTTCATTTAACAGAGAGTGGTATATTACTATAACCAGGTCTTATAACTCATATATTTCAACTAGAAGAGTAATTTATACTAGTTCAGTCATCTTCTATCTCCATATATGCATTATTTGTTAAAGGAGTTGCATATGTTCATTCAATACTAGAAACTCTAGGATTAATTTCAATTCTATTTCACATGAATGCAATATAGTTTATACTATTAATGCTCATATCAGAATTATCATTATATAAGCTTATATTATGATTTACTTCTATTCATCATTTAGTAAATAGTGTAATACCTGCAAAGTTTGGTTTTATGCTATTAGAATCAGCATAGAATACAATTTCACTTAAATCTTGATTATACTCTCATATGTATACATCATAATCTCAGAAATAATATAATGTATTGTTAGTAAGATTAATGTTTCACGATATATCAGGTTTAATTAAGTAATGAGGATTTCATGTAGATACAAAATCAATACTTGGATTAGATGTTAAATCATCTCACATCACTACTGAATAATTATTAATCTCTTCATTAGTAATATCAGTAATATTAAATATTTGAGGTTGTATACTTCAATCTAATACTTTATTATTTGCATTTGTTCATGAGTACTCTAATTGTGAACCATGTCCTGCAATGATATTATATCAGCTTTCTCAGTTATTATTTTCAAGTAAATCTTCATTTGTTACTTTATTTTTTACAAACCCTGCACCAAAGTATGCATCGTTTTCACTTATTATAGGTAATGATTTAATAGATAAATCTCATAGTCCTTTATCAATATTAATTCATGTATCTGTAAATAAAGTACTTAAGTTTGTATCATAGACTATATCAACATTAGCTGTAAAAGTAGAGAATAAGTCTACAAGGTTTCTATCTACATTTAGATATACTAAATATTGAACTTTTTCACCAGGAATAAGAGTATCATTTTCTTGAGTAAGTTTATATGTTTTCTTTCAGTAATCTTTATCTAATTCTATAGATGTATTATTAGCAGAACCATATAATTCTTCAGTAATAAGATTAACACTTACTTTACCTGAATTATCAAGAGATGTATAATCTATCTTATCTAGTTCAAATCAGTTAGGTAATGAAAATCTTAAAGAATCTTGCATTAAAATTACTTCATCATCAGAAGTATTTGATATATCAAGTTCTAAAGCTAATCTTCAATCTGATGCATCTCACTTATATGCACCTGATGAATCTCATCAGAAACTTATAATTCTTGCATTAAATACTGCTAGTCTAGGATTTAGGTTAGTAATAATATCTTTATCTTCCTCTAAGAATTTATAATTGTCTGTAAAAGGCATTTTAAAGTATTGGAAACTATATCAACCCTTATTATTAGTGTTATTCTTATCGGCTGTTATTCAGTTATTATTAAATAAGTTGGAAACTTGGCTTGAAGAACTTCATTCATAATCTTCTCAATCTGTATATGCAGTATTTCCATTATTAATGGGGAACTCATATTCATTATTTTTATTTTTTGTGAATTCACTGTTTAATACGAATATTCATCAAATATCTTTTAAGAATGCTGTTCAGAATAATTCTTTAATGTTATCAGCATTTAATGAGTTCTTAATAGTAAATAAATAGTCCACAGTAACTCATCATTCATTATTATAACTAGAAGTATCTATAGAGTAATTAACTTGCTTATATGATTTAGAAATAGATGAATCTTGGATATCCTGGATATAATCTTTTCTATTATCTATTACTTGAGATAAATCACTTTCAATATCTATTGGTCTAGTTGTAACTTTTTCACCTAAACTATTTTGTAATAAATTATTCTCAGAGTTAAAACTATTTTCTACAATAACACCATCAAATAATACAAGATCAGAATTATAAGATAATTTAAGTTCTAAATCTCTTAGAGTATTTTCAATACTATCTTTATCAATATGGTTATTCGTAATAGTAGTTCTTAAAAAGAATTTTTGTCATTTATATAATATAGCTTGTGAATCTCAATCTTTTTTAATAACTTCTCATTTACTTGAGTTATCTTCTCAATCTCTATTTAATGTTTCAATACTATTAAACTGATCACATTTACCTGTTGTTTCATTAAGGGGATTACATCATACATAACCTTTTCTTCAAGATAGATTTATAATACTTAAATCGATATTAGGAGTTACTTCTAACTTAGATTTAATTGAATTTCAATCTTCAAATACTTGTTCTTTATCATAAACTTTAACTTCATCACCATAGTGAGTAAAGAATTGTAATTGTGAATTCAATGCCTTAGTATAAATGTCTGTATTTTTACTATGAATGCTTCCAAGTAAAGTATCATTATCCTCATTTTGGATACGAACACTTTTAGAATCTATATCATTATAATTATATAGGATATGTCAGTTATCATTATATTCATTTACTTTTGCCTTATATCTAACTTTTATTACATCACCTTGTTTTACAATTCATAAGTTTACCAGTAATTGTTTTTCTCTATCTCAATCCATATATCATCTAGATGGTCTTGATAGGGAAGTATTATTATATTTTGCATGTTGTCATAATAGTTTAGAATTTTCATCTTCTTCATCTCAATATGAAAATCTATATTCTTCTGAAGGTAGTACTAATCTATTATATGAACTCATAGCATTTAAGTATCAATTAAATACTATATCATTATATTTATTAAACACTCAACAATATTGAGCTCAAATATTATCTGTAAAATTTATTGTAGTATTAGATTTTCTAAATTTATCTTCATTTTGTAATCTATCACATTTAAAGATGTAGTAAGGTTGTGTTTTAGATGGATTAATATCTAAATCATTAAATCATGATTCAATAAAAGGTATTCATACTATTTGATCATCAGACATTACTTTTTCTCTATCATAGTTTAATAGATATTCAGGTAGTGAATTAAATCATAATACTCTCACATTAACATTATTATCTGCAAATCTTACATATTCTCATGCTCATATTGTAAGAATATCTCAAGCTTCAAGATTAGTTCAAAGATCTGTAAATATATCAGATAAATCTTCTTCTTTAATAATTCAGTTATTTCTTTCAAATATTAATGTAATATCTGAAGTATGTCCTCTCCAATATTTGGTTCATTTAGTTCAGTAAACTTTTGCAGTAGGAGAAAGTACTTGTAAGAATAATTTTCATTCAGTTACTGTTATTTTATTATTCTTAGATAAAGATATAGTATCATTATATTTATTGTTATCTATTGTATTAAATACTTCTTTTTCATTACTACTAGATGTATTAATTCTACTAACAATATATTTAGTATTATATCTATCTCAGATAATTTCTCTTGTTTCATCATCATTTACATAAATAGGGTATTGTTTGTATCAATTTTTTTCAAATTCAAGAGATGAAATATCTAAATCTAATCATCTATCTAATTGAGTTTTTATAAACATTAATTGAGGTGTTATATCTCATGTAACATTTACATTATGTTCAAATTCTAAATAATCTCATACATTAACTTTATATTCATTTTCTTCTAATGAAGCTTTAACAAAATTATCATTAGATTTTATTAATCACAGATTATTTAAAAGGTTACCTGCTTTATAATAACTATCTTTTATTGTAGAAGTATAACTTATATTATTAGTATAATCACTAATATTAGTAACAGGAGGAATAAAATAAGAATTAACTACATTTCATTTATTATATTCTTTATTACTAGAAACAGTTGAAACAGATCAGAATGAAATAACTCATTGATTATAAAATTCTATATTTTCTGTCATTGCTTCTCTTGCATCTCTTCTGGCTTCTCTTTTTTCATCTGAATCTGATGAACATCAATAACCATAAGTTCTACCTCTTCTTAAATCTTTTTTTCAACTACTTCATGAATATGTAGTATCTGTCTCAGTAAAACTTATAGGTAATACAAATATATTTTTATCTGAAGTTTGTTTTGTTATAAAAGAGTTAGCTAATACTTTTGGTGTATTATTAAGAACAATTTTATTTGGATGAAAATTAGCACTATATTCTGTATATCATTCATACCAATAATCTCTTCCATCTGGTTCATCATCACATCTATCTCTTCTAGATTCTCTCCAGATTCTAAAATATCTTCATTTTACAGCATAATCTGAATTTCAGCTATCGAATCTATCTAAGAATCTAGTTCAGTGATCAAGAGAGTTATATTTGTTAGTAAAATATCATTGAAAATATGTATTTAAATCAAACCTAGTATCTCTTTGAGTTTTTCTTCAGTTAATTACTCAATTTACATTTACAATAATATCATTACTTGGATTAGTATTCTCAACATTTCCATTAATACTATACTTATTATATCCTTTAGTAGGCTTAACAGGTAGAAGTATATAAATATCATTAGTTAAATCATGCTTTTCAGAAAGGTTAGCTTTGTTACTTAAACATATAGTCATAGTATCTTCTCTAGAAGTAGTTTTATTTCCAGAGTACATATCAATCTTATTATATGTTTCATTCGGATCTATTCAGTTACAACTTGTATCATTGTTTCACCAAGTATAGAAATTATTTCAATATTTTACAGTAAGATTATTATGAGAAAAAATAGTATCAAAAATATTTACATCAGCTAATAATTCCTCTTCGTTCTCAGGGTTTTGTAGTTTAACATTTGAAAAATATTGTGTTGAATCTTTTGCTATTCTAAGAACTCAGTTTAGAGAATAGAAATCATCTTTGTTAACCTTATAAGCTATATAGTTTAATCATCTGTTTGGACTAGATATTAATTCATTACTTGTTCAAGCACTTAATCTTAATTGATCTCTAATTCTATCTCTTCTTTGTTGTCTTCAATCCTTTGTATGAGTATTTACTAGTGATGAATTATTGAAAATTTGTCATTCTCATAAAGGGTTATCATTGTCAGAGAAAATATATGGTTCTTTAATTCATCCAGTTATATTATCTATAATAGAACTATTATATCCAATATAACCTCATTCCATAGTATGTTCAACTCAATTGAAAGCAGTTTGATTAGATGTAAGAATAATTAAGTCATTATTTAATACTCAATTGAAATTTGTAGAAACTCTTTTTCATAATTCAATATTATCTGCATAGTTATACGAGTTTCTATAACCTGGATTTTCCTTTAAGTCTCAATCTGTCTTAGCTATTTCATTATTATATCTTGATAAATAACCTTTCGTACATTGAATAGGTTCTAATTCAGGATCATTGTTATAGTAACAAGCTCAAATACCATTATTAAGTGGCATTCATGTTCAATTTATTCAAGTTCCTTTTTCGTAATATTTACCTAAATCAACAGACTTATCATTTTTATCTAAAAAGTTATTAACTGAGTATCAATCAATAATTTTAAGTTTTGTTGGTTCTTCTTCCTCACAAACTGGATCTCATTGATTCTCTGTAAATAAGTAATAATTGTTAGATGAAAAGATTCTTTCTTCTCAATCTACAGTAATACATGAAAGATTACAGTATCAAGTTTGATCAATATCATTTTCAGTCTCATTTCATACTGTATATATTCTTTCAGTTCAATCTAATTCTAAACACATTTTTTCTTCAGAAACACTGTTTTCAACACCTGCTCTATTAACGAAAGTATAATCAAAAGTGTTATATTCTTCTATACATGAGTTTATATTTTCATCACCGAATAAACAGACTTCAGGGATAAAGTGTGATTTAACTTCATAAAATACCGAGTTATTATTTAATCAAGTTGATGAGTTATCAATAGTTAGGAACATAAAATCACCATACTTAATATTTTTTTCTGATTTTGGGTATGAAGTTAATAAATCTATTCATTTATTTTTTTCTAAGTAGTCTCAGTTATATACAAGAATAGATGATTTACCTGCTACTAGCTCTGCCTTATCATTAAGCATATTAGAACTAGCATATGATTCCATATCTTTATTAGTTTGTATATCTCAGAAAGAAAGAGGAACATTTAAAGTACTGTAATCTGAATTCTTAACTCAAAGTGAGTCAGAAAATCAATTATTAAAAATAAATGGTGCAAAAACTCATTCTCAATATCATCTAAAATATCAAGTTGGACAAACTCAATTTTCAATTGTATCTGTTTTTGTAGGATCAAATATATTTATACATTCTTGTAGACTATCAAGATCAAAAGAAGAATTAATTAAAAGGTTATTAAAATCTCTTTTATTAGTTCAATTAAGGTATTTAGAATAAGGGTATAAGAATCCTCATGCTCTATATCAGTATCATTGATTTAATTGATTTTCTATCATTTCTGAAGATGATATACCTCTTAATGCTGTAATTCTCGGTTTTAGATTTATATCATCTGTAGATGGATTAAATTCTATATTCTTTATGAATGGAAGATCTTCTTGAGTCGATATATCTTTATTTAAGAATAAAGTTCATGATGTATCTTTAATTGAAATACCTGGTTTAAAGAATGGAAGTAGGGTAGTATTATTAATAAATGCTCAATCTCACTTGGCAATATCTTTTCAATAATTGATGTATAATTTTTCATTACTAGCAAAATATCAGGTACTTTTGGAAATACATTTACCTTTTAAAATTAATGAGTTAGTTTTTACTCAATTTTCATCTTTACAATAAAAATCTATTCATCATTTCTTAACAGTTTTAATAGCACCAATAATTGGGAATAAGTCAGCATTTGTGCTATGTGAGAAATCTTGATAATCATTACCAGAATTTTTGAGTAGATTGAATCAATATATTCAAGAAAACTTAACTGAATTTTGATTTGATAAAATATTTATTAATTTTGCTCTTTGAGAGTTATGTCTCGCCTCAAAATTTATTCAATTTTCATCTACTTTTTTAATGTTATATAATAGAAGATTATCAACTATTTCTTCTATATTGTTTGAATAGTCTACATAACCTAAAATTTCTTCAGCTGAATCTCAAGTATATAGTTTATCTAAGTTTTCAGAAACCTTATTGTATGTTGGGAATCTTTGATACTCTGATGAAAATAAAGACCTTAGAGTATTTAAGTATGCTGTAGAAAATTTAAAATTACCTTTTTCTTCATCAAAATACATAAATGGATTAGTATTTTTTTGTAGAATATAGTTATATTTATCAACAGGTCATAAATTGTCACCTCACTCATCTATAATAAACATTTTCTCAATTCAGTTTATTACAGTATCTTTATTTTTTGATAGTGATGAATGTATACAGAAAGGTCTAGGTGTGTTGAAGTATCAAGTTATTGTTTGATAATCAATTCCATTTAATTTTCTATAATTTAATTTTTCTAGAAACGGAAACTTAAATTTATCTTTATCATTTGCATCTTTATAAGTAACCATTTTTAAGATATCCTCGTATACTTCTTTATAATTATCATATAATTCATATCATACAGGACATGAGACTGTTGAGTATAAGTCATTTGAATAGTTATAAGTTCAAAGAGTTGTATCTTTATTTCAAGTTTCAATTAATGGTGTTCAACTTCAATCACCAAAGGTGTTTCATTCAATTTTATTTAATGTATTTACTATTGGATTAAATAGATGTCATGAATTAGGATCGTATAATCTATTAGATGCTCAATTTTCCTTATATGTCATTAAATTATCTCAAGCTTTTGAAAAAACTCTAAAACCATATGAATATTTATCAGTATTTCTATCAACAAAACCTGACCAAATATTTATGCTTTTTCATGACAAGAAGTTTTCTATTTCTATATCCTCTCAATTATAGTTGTATGTTTTTAGAGGATTGTTATTCATAAAATTACCTAAATTGATTGATTGTTCAGGTGGCATATCACCATAAAACCCAAAATCACTACCCATTGTAAGTTCTCCTGCAAATTTATATTGCATTTCAAGAACTTTATATGTAAGTAGGTAATCTTTTCAGTTTTTAGATACCTTCTTAGTATATACCTTAGATTCAGGAGTTGCTTTTAATAATTTTTTGATATTTGTATCTCATAAACATACTTTAAAATATGAAGTTTCTCAATCTTTAAGTTTTTTAAGTCCTGGAGAATAGTAACTATATTCTCTTTCGTTCTTACCAATAAAATAAGAGACAGGAAATACATATGGGTGTTTCGTTGTAAGTTTACTTTTTGAAATATCACGAATATTATATGAATCTCAATTATTGAAATAATTGAATGATAATGCAATATGAGTCATAAAATTCTTATCCTCAATTACTTTTGCATCATTTAGGTCGTTTTTAAAGAAAAAATCAAGTGTTCAAGCAGAATTATATAGAAATTTTAAACTTAATTTCCCATTCTTACTAGGAGACTCTTTTAGTAAATCCCTTAATCAATAAATATAATTATAGTCTTTGTTTTCAATATATTCTATTGCTAGATCAGATCCACCAACAATTGAATTATATAATCTTTTAATATCATCAGTAGGTTCTCATGGAAGAGCAAAACCCATTAAAAAACTAACTTTATCTCAAGTTTCAAGTTTAATTTTTGGAAAAACTCAAAAAGATGCTCACATATCTCAGTAAGATATAGTTTTTTCAAAACTGTATTCAGTATCTTCACCATCTGTACTATATAGATTAAAACCAATATTAGTATTTATTTCATCCAGTGTACCTATAGCCCAATCTTGACGAAAATTTCACTCTTGAGGTACGATTCTTGTGTTTCAATCTGCATCAATATGAAGAGTAGAATATTTTAATTCTAGAGTTTTAATAAACTTCTCATAGTAGTATCTAACTATAACTGTAAGTTGATCATTATTTAAAGAATCGTACTTATCTTGACTAAGTAAAACATTACTTAATTCTGTAGGAACTGATACTCATAGTCTTGTTAAATAATTATCTATAAGTAATAGTGAGTTTTTAAGTCTTCCTCTTTCAAATAAACTATTTGTGTCATTTTTTAATTTATCCTTTATTGAAGATTCTAAATTAACAGAATAATTAGACTTAATATTTGTTACCACATCTGTATCTACTTCATTTAATCAATTAATTAAATCTTTATATTGAATAAATAATTTAGAGATATCCAAATTTACTATCCCAGAATCTCATACAAAATTAGTTTGATTAATTATATAATATTTATGTTCTTCTGTTGATTCATCTTTTTTGTATGCAATATAATTTCAAAATTTATTATTTACTAGTTCTGAAGTTTGATTAGCAGTTATTTCTGAGAATCTAACCTCAGAGTCAAATTTTGATAAATCGTTTTCTATTTTCTCTAAGTATGAATTGATTGAATATTTATTCATACTTGGTCACATAATTGATTGTTTTATATTACCTCAATAGTTTGAATAATTATATATTTCATGTTTTCAATTATGTTCAATTAATATAGCATTATTTTTAACAGCCTGAATAAATTCATTTACTTTTTCATTATCTCAATTAGCTAGTTTTTCTATTTGCTTTAAAATAGTAGAATTATAAGTATCCTTCGCAATTAATTTACTTCAATCTTCAGATAATCAATATACATCAATTTTTGTAGTAATATCATTTATAGAGTCAATTGAACGAGTAAAACCATAAGTACATAAATTATCTTTTTCAGAATCAGTATAAATACTTTGCTCAGATCCCTCAACTATTTCTCAGTTATTAAGTTCATATAATTTATCAGGTACATTCCAATTGAATACAGAAGGGAAGTATGATGCAATATTTGCTTGTGATGAAGTTTCAAGTCTTACATTACCATAATCTCATTTAAATCATGAATTAATATTCTTAACTGAGTCATTAGCAAGAAAATTGTCAATTAGATATCAATCTTTATCTCTCTTGATTTTTCAAGTAGAATCAATTCACTCAACTAAAAATCAAACCTTCTCTCAAAGAAGGTCATCATATGATCTATCATATTGATCCAAAGCTCATTCATATTGCTCGTCTACCTGTGCAAAAACAGCAAGATTTTGGCTAACAAGTGAAAGTATTAATAGAATTGTTAGTATATTTTTTTTCATGTGTAACAAATATAGTTTATATATTATAATTATTATACTATATAATGCAGAAAAAAACAAAAAAAGAGGCTTACTTTTAAGCCTCAATCTTATATTGAATTTAGAATGAATTTTTCTCTAAAACTTTCTCTACTAATAGAAGTATCCATACAAATTTTTTATACTTGTCTTTTTTACTCTTTATAGAGGTAGAATTATATTTTTTTTCATATGATTCTGTTAATACGGGAACTTTTTCTTTAAGTAGTTTAACTCTAGAATCTACTTTCGCTTGTGTCACTCAAGCTTTTTTCTTATATTTTATAAAATAGCTTACAATAACCTTTTCTATAGCAGGGTAGTCATTATCTATATTTTTTCCCCATTTTTCAGCATATTCTTCTAGCTTAGTTTTTCCAATTTCATTATCAGTATTTATATATTTAATTGGTTCTTCAAGAATATTTTTCTCAACTTCCTGTTTTACAGTATATTCGAAATTAGTTTTATTATCATAGGTATTTTCATACTTTCATGCTTTTGCTTTGGTAATCTCCTCATCAGTATATCATTGCCTTGTATATGAAGTATCATCCCAATCATCAAACTCTCTAAAGAATGTTGTCCATTGTTTTTTTAACTCTAAATATTTTCTTATATTTGGAAAATAAATTGTATCATATTTTACTATATCTTCTTCATGGTAACTGTTATAAAAATATTTCTTTCCTAGTCTTTCAATTTCATCTATATTTCATATATACACAGATTCAAATAGTTTATCATTTTGATCAACAATTCATTCTTTTATTAAATTTTTCCTTATTATATCAATACTATTATATCAGACTACAATAGACTCTAAATCATTTAATAAAGAAAATAGGTTACTTAGAACATTCTTTCTAAAATAATCCTCATTATTTGATGAAACTCTTAAAAATCAATTAGCCCATCAGTCATATCTTTGAGTATAACTAAATAATTCACTATTAGCACTATTTAATCATTTATTTTCTTCAGGAAGGTAATTTTTATAATTATTCCCATACAATTCTTTATAAAAATCTACATCAATAGGTTCATCCCATACTACTTCATTTATGATTTTCTCTTGCATTAAGGTATCAAAGTCAGTATACCAATTAAGTATTTCGAGTCTTTTTTTAAACTCCTCTGTGTTAACAGCTATTTTACAATATTGTGTAGTTTGATTTTCATTAGTCATACCACACTCATACATATGTTTTTCTTTTGTATAAATGTTGTAATTTTTATCAGGAACGAAAACATCTGCACTTACACTTGAAATAAATACACTTGATAGGACTAATGTAGAAAACACTTTTTTTATCATTATTTTATTATTAAATATTAAAATATATTTTTATTATACTTAGTAGATTAATTTTCTAAACTTTTTATTTTACAATTTTAAATATTCTAAAGGATCAAATATTATTCACTTATAAATTCATAACTGTTCATTAAAATTATCATTAATTTTATTTGTTGCTTCTACTAATAAAAAATATGTTCAATCATTTTCCCAGTGACTTAGAATTTTAGGAAATTGATTTCAATCTGGTTCAAAATTATCTTTATAATTACCAATAAAACTATCTAGAAATTTAGCGAATCTTTCTAGATCTTTTAATTCTAATACAAAGTAACTTCATGGATATTGATATATATTAATATCTAAAAAATTAAACTTATTTTTATAGTTTTGTAATTTTGCTAAATCGATTAAAGAAGAATTATATAACTTTTCAAAATTGTTAAATTTGATTCATTCTACTATTTTAGTATCTGTATTCATAATATATATAGTTATTTATAATTTAGTACTTCTGAAGTTCAGAAGTCTATAAGATATATTTTTCAATTTTTATCTTTCATTATATTTCATCAGTGTCAGTCTCAGTGAATAAAACCTTCTTCTTCTAGAGTTTTAAAGACTTTATCAATTCCTAATTCTAATTGTTTTTTATTCCACCATCATTCATATTTTTTTGTTAGTAATTTATCTTCTATTCATGTATTTATTTTATCAGAACATTCAATAACAGGGAATCATTTCTCAATAATCAATAATTTTATCTCATTATCATTTAATTCATTAACCTTACTTTGATTATAATTTTTAAACAAATCTTTATAATGCTCTAAGTAAAATATTGATGTAAAGTTTAATCATTCAATTTTTTCCATTTGATAATTTAGTATATCTCATTTATTAGAAAAAATATTTGGTACATATATATTATCAAAAGAATTATCCTGACTTTTTAAATCATCTATCTTTTTTCTAAATAAATCATGAGTATTCCTTTCTTCTATTAAATCAAATGTATTTGGCTTCGCAACTTTTACAATATAATCTTCTTTAATTGGATGATCGACAACTATTCAATTAAATCATTCTCAAATAAGATTTCTTAATTTAACATCTCAAATAAAATTTAAGATATTTTTATACTCTCAATTTTTAAGAAAACTATAATCTTCAATATCTTTTAAACTCATATTAGAATCAAAGCCTTTGAATTTCTTCTTCTTAATTCTTTCTATAGTATTTAAAACTTTAGATGGTTTTCATTTTGATACTTTGAGTTTGTTTACTATCTTATCTATCATTTTAGTTTTTATTTATTAAAGATTTCTTCCTTTTCCCAATTTCAAATTTTAATCTCTAAATAATCATCAGAAAAACCACTATCCGATCATCATAATTCTTTTTTACCATTTTCATTATCTAAACATATTCAAATATAAACATGCTTGAAAGTTTTAACTCAATCCATATCAAACAAAGATCTTTTTTTGCTAGTTTCTTTAAACCTAAATATTGTTTCTCATTCCGTACAACTACTACCTTGTTTCTTATTTATAAAATCTTCAAAGACTTCATCATCTACAGATAAACCACTATACCTATAGAAATATTTTTTTACATCTTTTTCATTATCTATAAAAAAGTGATAATGATATCATTTTTTATTATGCCAAGTATAATTTTCTTTATATATTCATCTATTAAAATTATTTATAAATCTCTCTTTTTCTTTGTTTCTGAATTCAGGAGTTAGATCTCTTCAACTAGTGTATCATGGTAATATACTTTGATATTCATCACTTTCAAAATCAACATCTTCTATAGAAGATTCTTTAAGTATTTCTTCTTTTGTCCAATCTCATATCATAAATTCATAATACTTTTTTAAAAATCAGTGATCAGTATTTCAATCAAAAATATGATTTGTTTTTCCTTCTAAACATAAAGCTACATAGATATGAGTATCAGGAAGTCAATTTTCTAGTTTTGTTTTCTTAACTTTAAAAATATCCTCTTGTCATGAACAAACTCACTTTCTAGTTATTGTTTCTTTAAAATCTCCATACTCTATTCAATCTCTATTTTTTGTAACTGTATTAAAGTAATCTTTGAGAGTTAACACATCATCAACATGAAAATAATAATCATTCATAGAGTAAGTAGATAATCATCATAGTCTCTTAATTTTTGGACTTGTAGCTTGTTCTTTAAATTTATCTATATATTCTATCTTAGTTTGATCATCTTTATTTTGAGATTTCATTAATTCCTTTCTTTTTTCATTTTCAATTCATTCAAAAACACTCTTTAATATTATCACTCAGAAAACTATAATAATAGTTATAATTATTACATAACTTTGTTTTTTGTTTTTATTAAATAATTCTTTCCCTTTATTAAGCAATTCTGATACTTTCTTATTCATTTCTTTTATATTAAAAAATAATCTGTAATGTTTCATTACTATTATTATACATATATTTTCAAAAATCTTAACTTATTTTTCATATAAAAATTTATATGTTATAATATTATATATAAATTCAATTTATCTTCATGACTGTTTCTTAGTAGTCTGATTGTAATTTATAATTAATACATTTATTATGGATAATATAAAAAAAGTAAAAGGTATTAATAATCCTTATAAAAAGCTTTGTTTAGCTGAAAATGAACAAGTTAGGGTTGATGCCTTAAAGGAAGTAGCAAAATTTTTTGGTACTGAACTTAAAACAAGAAAAAGAGCAAGTACTCTTGTAGAGAATGTTTTTTGTAAAAATGAAGAACTAAAAGAACTTCTTTCAAAAAAATCTATTACTCCTGAAGAAAATAAAAAAATTCAAGAACAAATAGAAAAAGATATTGAAAATCTACAAAACGATTTAGGATATAAAGCTAAAGCTGATAAAGTTAAAGAAACAAAGAAAAGAGAATATAAATCAATAACTGGTTTAAATCTTAGAAAAAACTTTAAGGATAAAGCATTAATGCCTATGTGAAGATGAGCTGCAAATTTTGCAAAAGCACATAAAGTTAAATTAGCTGTTGTTGCTTGAATTGTTGCATATGCTTCTTACTCTTCAATGAGTAGTTTAGATGATTTACAACATATGCATTCTACTGCTTCAGATACTGTTATTGAATATCAAGATAATAATCCTTGAAATATTCTTGAAATGCCAAAAACTTTAGAATGAGATGATTATGCAAAATTTGTTGAGAATGTATCTAGACTTGATATAACAAGAGCATTAAAGATGAATATTAACTCTTCTGAATTTAAGGATTTTGATAGATTATATGGACAATATATGGCTCAATTACAAGCTAGAGATTCAGGTAAACATTGAATTGAACTTACTAAAGAAGAAGGTAGAGCTTTCTTAGTAATGCAGTATATAGCAACTAATACATATATTGATTTCTTAAAAGATAAAGAAGAAACATTAAAATGATCTTCTCTTGAAAAAAATGAATATAAAATTGCTAGATATAAAAATCAATTGAATTCAATTGAAAAAGCATGTAATGATATGAAAGCAGGGAAGGAATGAAACCTTGAAAGAAAAATTAAGTCATGAGAAGATTACTTTACATATTATACGGACTTAGGATGATTCCATGTTGATTGATTAGATCAAAAAGTATTTAAATACTAAACAAAAAAGCTAGATTAATTTCTAGCTTTTTTTATTCTGCAGGAGTCATAGGAACATCGTATATAGATGATTGTTTCTTTATGGGACAAGCAAAATTATAATATGAATAATAGTTTGTAGGATTAGCAAATGATTGTTGAGCACAATTTGTATAAGAACCATTATTAATAGTTGAATTATAATTATTAGGATCAAAATCACTTATAAAATTTGAATCTATACTTGAATATGTTCAATTGTATATTCATAAATTACTTGTAGAGTATTGAGAGCTTTGTCATGGTTTTACACTAATACCAAAAGGATCATCATCTTCATCTATTGGTTGTACTCATTTATATCTTATTCACTCAAAAGGTGAATCAGTTATAGGAACTACTTCTTCTTCTTCAATAACTATACATTTTGTTCATGTTTCATCTTTTTCATAACCTCTAAAACACTTAAAGTCATATTTTATAGAATATGAATTTGGTGGTATTCTTTTACATTGCCTTAGTTGATAATACCATTGCCCACAATCACATGTTTTTGAACAATCTACTGTTGGTAAATCAGCTCAATTATTTCATCCATCTAATCATAAATCATCACCAGGACTTGTGGCAACAACTGAATCTTTTCAGAAACCAAATGTTGAAGGTACTCCTCAAACTAAAACACTAGATAAGTCTGGATTATAATATCTTTGTAAATTACTTTTTATCTTTACTGCTCATTCCTCATAATACTCCATCTCAAAAGATTTCTTTTTTCTAATAATATTATCCTTGATATCAGTTAATCTTTTCTCATAATAATTTATAGGAATAACAGAACCATTAAACTCTTCTTTTGATTCTCATTGTTGAGAATTATCTTCAACATCAGGATCTTGTATATTATCTAAGTTAAGGTTATCACTTGAATCTATATAACTATCTCTACTAGTATTTACATATCAACCATTATTATCTTTTTTAATTTGATCTTGTTTTGAAAATTTATAATCCACCTTATCTCATTGCAGGTCAATATCATAATTAGGATCTATCGATTGATTAATTTCATCAATAGAAAAAGAATATACAGCCGAAACTATACACGAAAAACTTAACAGAGATATTAGTATTTTTCTTTTTATCATAAATCAGTAATTAATTATTATATATATTATACTATAATAAACTCAAAAAAACAAAAAAAGCTAAGTAGTATTAGCTTTTTTGTAATCAAGAGAAGTATCCATAAACTGTTCTCCTCATCTTATTTTTCTCTGCATAGGTAAGTTGATCATAGTCACACATGATATGAGGTTTTCATCCAGGTTGTGATACATAAGCTTTTATAGTAATATTTTCATTATCCGTTCATAATTCTAATAATCATCATTTAATACTATTATAGTTGGAAACTGCTCTTATATGAACTCATTTATAGTCTCATTTTTTTCTTACAGTATTTAATGCTGATTTTACTCTGTTTTTACGATGTTCTCTTATTTTATAATATTCATCTACACTTACTCACATCTCTTTTGCTCATTCTTCAATTCTCTTAATCATATCATTCATTACCATATCTTTCGAGAATCTCTTTCTTTCTCCAAACATAATCTAATAGTTAAAATATAATATAATCTAACTACTAAGAAACATTGAAAAACTTAATCATAAAAGTTTAGAAAATGATTTTACTATGTATAATAATTATAGAATTGTAATTTTTGAGAATTTATGATTTAATTATATAGATATAAATTATTAAAACTTATGTTTAAAAAAGTAGATACATCTATACAAAAGAAACCTTCAGGTGGAAAACCATGAAAGGTATTATCTGCTTTGAAGAAAATTAAAGATCCAAAAAGAAAATCTTTTACAAATCATGAACTAAAAAGAATCTTAGATGAAAAATATCTTAAAGTAGCAACAGTCCCACAGATAAAAGAAGATATAAAATCATATAATAAAATATATAACTGAACTCTTAAATGAAGTGAATTTAATTTACTATGACAAAAAGATAATTGTTTAATTACTGCAGATAATAAGTGAAACCTAGAGTTATTTGAGATAACAAAAATCAATTCTAGATCAGTATTAAATTATATAAAAGAGAATGATAGTAATTGAGAGTTTGATAGTTATGATATTAGGAATGAACTAATGCATCTTGATGACTCAGTTAAAAGCTTTGAAGCATTTACAAAATGAGAAATTCCAAAAGAAAAGTATGAAGCTAAGGATTATTTAAAGAATTCTGAAAATTGGTTAGATAAGAGGGTAGAACTACATAACCAACTATTTGATAAATACCATACAGAGGCAATTCAAATGAGTGACAGAATAGGTTCTTGAAGTCCTAGAGTTATTTGTATGAAGTGAAATACTGCAGTAGGGAAGACTTATACTCTTAGACATATAAAATATGACATATTAAAAAAATATCCTTTACTTGATGAAGAATGACAACCTTCTTGAGCATTAAATCCAGATTTATTAAAATCAGCTATAAGAAATTATGATAGATCATGAAGTATTGAGATAGTAGATAAAAAAATGAAACATACTATTTCTGATTGTCAGTCTCATATAGAAGGATGAATTGTTAATGATAGAATTATAAGAAAATTATTTGAGGAAAAAAAATCTATTGTACTTGATAAAAGATTCGTTGATGAACAATCTATACAAAAAACAGTAACTAATAGAATGTGAGATGATTACAAATTAACTATAATAGATATTTGATGAGATCTTAAGGATAGTTTAGAGAGAGCCTATAGAAGAGATGTATTAAGTAATAAACCGATAGTTCCTTATGAACAAATTGAAGACTGATACATAAAAACAACAACAAATAGAGATAAAATAGCTAGAATGAAACAATGTGATGAATATTTCTTGTTTTATAAATGAAAACTAATAGCTCAAGCTATGAATTGAGATTTAGTAAGACATGATTATTATACTTATGATAATCTTGTAAGAATTAAAGCCCAAGAGGATTTAAAAAACTTAAGATCTGAATTCAAGGAGAAGATAAACAATAAAGTTAAAAATTGGAAATAAATATTTTTTAAAAAAGTAATATGGTTGTAATAAACGAATCTAGGACATGAAATAAAGAGAAAACGATTTCTCATTATTTATCATGGAAAAAAGAAAAAGATGAACATGAAAACCAGGTATATAATAAATTACTTGAAACAACAAGATTAAATGATTCTGAAGCTTTTATTATTAAAGCACACGAATGACAATTTAATAAAGTAGATAAAAAACCTTTTCATAATCATCCTATTTGAGTAGCAAAAATTATTTCTTGATATATTGATAGTAATCTATCGTTAATCGAGGCATGATTAGCTCATGATGTAATAGAGGATTGTGATAACTGAGAAAAACAAGTTCAAGATAAATTATGAGATGAAGTTTTAGAATTAGTACAATGAGTAACAGAAATTGATAAATCATATTCATGGGATGAAAGAAAAGATGCTTATATAAATCATTTATCTGAAGCTAATACTCAAACTCTGATTGTATCTTTAGCAGATCATATACATAATTTACATAGGATATTAGGTGAATATCTTGAATTATGAGAAAAACTATGGGATCATTTTTGAGCTAAAAAAGATAAAAAGATTAATTATTTTTATCGTTATGCTGATAAACTTGCTTCATTAAACATGAAAAATGATAACTCAGAATTTTTCAAAGTATATCATAAAATGTTCTCTGATTTTGTTATAATTCTTGATTATTTTGGTGAAATTACTCAAGCTGAAGTTAATTTAGATATTGAATTTGATTATAATGAATTCGTTAGTTATTATAATGAAGCTTCAAGAGAAAATTGATGATTTATTTATATGGAAAATGAAAATACAAGATATTTAATTTATGATTATGTTAGTAGTGGAACACCTTATTTGAAGGAGTTTGCTAAGAAAATATATCAATCAGAACAGGAATATTAAAAAAAGAGAGAATTCTTAATGATTCTCTCTTTTTATTATGCAGTAACTGTAATATTAGATTCATCCATTCACTTTTTATGAATGATATCTTTAAGATAAGTTTCTAATTGTTTAACAATTTTATCTTCGCTTTTTTTCAAAGCTACTACAGATACTTTAGTTAATTTTTTAATTTCGAAATATTCTCTTAATTTTTCTAAACTTCAACCTACAACTGTTTCATATCTTTTTGTTCTTTCTACTTCGTTTCTAGTTGATTGAACTTCATATCACAACATTTGAACTCTTTTTATAGCATCATTACCTTTAAGTGCCACCATCTCTTTAACTCATTCTTCTCAATCCCTAGTTACTTTTATTGAGTAGACAGGATAACTATTATCTCCTCAGAAATCAAAACCAAATTTTCTTTCAAGTATAGTTTTTTCATAATCAGGAAATCTTCAAAGGAAATTATTTAAATGTCATTTAAGGATATCATTATCTATTTTTTGTTTTATATCTTCACAAGTATCATCTGATTCTATTGTGTCTATTAATGATGTTTTAGATCAATATTCATCACTTCATGCTTCATAATCTAGGCTTGTAACAGAACTAATCTTATGATTAACAATATCTTTAATAAGGTTGAATGTAATTCACTCATTTCATTTTCTTAATTTTGCAACTGTATCAGCTAAAACTCAATCATCAAACTCTATATCATCTAATCAGGTATTTTGTTTATACAGTTTCGCATATACAGTATAATAATAGTTATGAATAGTTGGCATATTAAATCATGTATTGATTTTTGTTTTTTCTTCTTGGACTTCTTTTCTTATTTTCATATAAGAGAAAGTAGAGAAGTCAGCTTGTAGAGGATCGAAATCAGAGTTAATTGCCTTAAATAATCATATAGTTCAAGCAGAAACTAAATCCTCATCATATCTTCACATATTCTCTTTATGAACAATATTTACAACAAAAGATTCCATTAATTCATGGATCTTAGCAAAATGTATATCTTTATCTATTTTTCATTGAGAACTTTTGAATTTGTGAATATGATAGTTTATCTTGATATTTGATAGAGTGTTTTCTATATTGTCATTCTTAATAACTTTTTTAAGTTCGAATCAAGTCTTTTTTATTTCAGTAAAGGTATCTTTAAGTATTGCTTTTAAATCTGCTTTACTAATATTTTTTTCTAAAAGGGAAAATGAAAAATTGAAAATTGATTGTTTCAATTTTCTAATATCCAGTTCACCAGGCTTTGCCGATATTTTCTCAACCTGAGAAAGTATACTCTTTTTTCCTGATGTAACTCATCTATCAGTCTTAAGTATAAATTCCTTCATTTGTAATATTTAGAAATATAAATACATTATATGAATAACTGTAACAAATGCAAGTTATTTTCATTTCTAACAGATAGTTATTTATATATATAATATAACAATAAAATTTATTTTCCTTTAGTTTTAGACAAAAAATAAGGTATTGATTTTTACTTAATATTCTGCATAAAATAAATAGATATTTTTATTATTTAAATATATATTTTTATAATGTAAATATACTACTAAGAAACAGGGAAGAAAATAAATTGAAAATAAAAAAATAGAAGAGATTTTATTTCTCTTCTATTTTCAACAGTTGTAACAAGTATCTGGATTAAAACTTCATATGGAGTAATCTCAAAATCAGTTTTGCATCATATCAGTAAATGAAAAATTAAATAATCATCACCAATTTAGTGTATCTTTTAAATAATCTTCATACTGTAAAGTTCAATTATATATTGTTACATCCAAATGTTCAGCTGTAGAGGGTCATGTATCTCCTTGTGTACCAATAATGCTATCAGTTGTTACATAGTCTCATACTCAGTGTTTTGGTAGATCTCTTAAGTGAGAATATCTAACATAATAATCTTGATCATTTATATTAGTTTTAATTATTATAGAGTTCCCCCAACTGCTCATTGAATATGATTTAAATATAACTATTCACTCAGTTATAGAATAAACAGGAACTTCATCTCAATTACAATTATCCTCAGTAGCTAAATCAATTCATGCATGAGTTTTAACTCAATTTACTTTAGGATATCATTTAAAGAATCAAAATGATAGATTACTAGGTCAATCTCTTTGAGTCAGTTTAATATCTACATTACAAGCCTTTCCTCAAGCTATATAATCTCTGAAAGGGGATTTTACATTTTCAGAAACATAAATAACTTTTCTTTGAGTTAAGTCAGTTATGAAGTTTATATAGTCTTTATAATATTTTCCTCAGAGATTATCGTTTCCAAAATGCTTTCAATAATCTTCTTCAGGATCTCAAGTACAACTACATCAATCTTCACTCTCGCATACAGGACAATTATAATTATAGTACTCTCATCTACTATTTAAATCATCTATAAAATCAGGTAATCAATGGTTTCAATTTAGGAATTCTGTAGCTATATTATTCTTATCATACTCTGTTCATAGTTCATTAAGCATATTATAATAGATCTTGTCATCTCAGAATCAAAATAAACCTCATCAAAGACTTATTCACTCAGGATATGATTCTCAATATATTGATCATATATGGTTATAATATAACATATCTAGGAAATCATTTTTTCTGTTCTTGAAATATGATATAGGGTAGTCAATATATTTATAACTACTAAATCAAATTTCTTCATCTTCATAATCTCTAAATTTACCTTCTCATAATGGAGCTAATTTTATTAGTTCTAAAGCTTCATTTGCTAGTCCGATTTTACTCTTTAGTTTTTTCTTTTCATCTTTTAAATATTTAACTTGTTCTTCTTTTAAATCATCTGATTTACTTAGTCTTTCATCTATTTTTTCTATAGTTTCGTTTTCTTCTTCAAACTCATAATATCTTTCTACTTTTTTGATGTATAGTAGATGATATAGACATAAATTATCATATACTCTAGCATCAGTTTTAAATACTTCATCTGCATATCATTCGATAAAAGAAGTATAAATATTACTAGGTATACTTAAGTTTTCACATCATTTTATTTTACCTTTGTAGTCTCATTCTTCATATATTTCAAAACCTAATGCCTCAATCTTATCTTTACTTAATACAATCGAAGGAACTTTTTTTATTTGTATTGTATCACCAGGAGAGGTTACTAACATATATAAACCTCAGAAGAATATTATTATAAGTAATAATAGTATAGTTAACGGTGATATAATAAAAGGAATTAGGAATCTGAATATACGAATGACTAATTTAGAGATGTTTGAAATAGACTTTCTAAGTTTCCTAAAATTCCTAGAAGCCTTTTTCATATTATTATGATATCTCTCTAATTTTTCATTTTGTTCTTCCATTTTGAAAGTTATTATTAATCAAACTATTTATTAATTTTTGTATTGTTTCATTTGCTTGAAAATTTCTTTACAGCATCATTCTTAACTTGGTTAAGCATTCATTGATTTGCTTCTCTTGCTCATTCAAAAGTTGCTTCTTCTTTTAATTTATTTACTACTGGATCACCTTTATACTGTGTTGCAATAGCACCTCACATCATAGCTCAAGCTTTTCAAACTCATAACATTGTTCAAACTCTTTTTCCTAATCCCCATACTTTTCAAGCTGCATTCATTGCTTCACCAGGAGATGCATATGAGTCTTGAGCTCAACCACCATTTTTATTAAATAGGTTTTCAAAGTTAGCACCGATTTTTTCTACTTGTTTATTTAATTCATTTAATATACCATATAAGAAAGCTAATACTAACATTCCACTAAATAATACTGCTTCGTATCAATCAATATCACTTCATGTAGCAAAGTAAATAAAACCATCACCTCCTGTACCTATAACAGATGCAAAGAATCCTAATACTAAGATAGCGATTCATACAAAAGCTGCAATTAATGGAGTAACTAATAAGTCTCATACAAAACTCATTAAGTTTCTTTTTCATAAATCCTTAGTACTCTCTGATCATAGCATAGCTATGTGGAATGTTAGGAACATCGATGTCATTATAATTTTTACGAAACGGGTTACTAATACCATAAATAATGAAAATAATTTCATAAATATAGTATATAACATTACTACATAAAATACTGATATAAACAAGAATATTACTAATCACTCTTCATGTCAGTCAGATTGTTGTTCTAATTTTACTGCAACACTTTCTGAAGGGTCAGCTAATATATTTGTTAATGTTTCTTTTTCACTGATTGTCATTGCTAGATTAGTAAATCTACCATATTGGAACATTGCTTTATCAATGATACTTTCAAATATTAATTCAAATTGTAACTTTCCATCTCTAATTCATTCTCAATTAGCTCTATCATGAATTGAAGTAAATACTTTATCTTTGTTATCTTCTTGATCAGAGCTTAGTCCATCAACTGCAGGTAATCATAATCATAATTCCACTAAAGAAGTTAATGGTTTAGAAGCAATAATAATTTGATCTTCTTTATCAAAACTACTAATTTCAAGTTTTAATATACCTGAAGAGATTGTATTTACTCACTTAAATATCGTTGGTAAACTGAATGGTATTGAAAATATTAATATTACTACTACAAATTTTCCTAATAGATCTTTGAATATATTGAATTTACTTCATGCTTGTAGCCCCATTGTTACTTGGTCAAATACACTTTTAATATATGCTGTTCATCAAAGTATTAACCATAATGCTACTGAAAATACTAAAACTATAGTAGTAATCATTTGAACATTCTTTACAAATACCATGTCTCATTGAGCTCATAGTATATCTCAGATATATGGAACTTTAATAAAGATTAAATCCATAAGGTATGATAAAAACAGAATACCAAATGTCATTAATCAAGCCATAAAACCAATAAGTATTGATATAGCTACAGTAACAAACTTAAGCATTCATGTATAGATTGCATCTAATACAGAACTACCAAGTTTTTCATACCAACTTGATCAGGCTTCGATAGCAAAAGCATTGTTTGAGAATAAGAAAATTATTCAAACGATAGCTATTGCATAAAATAATATTTTTCTTGCTTTCATAGTTCTAATTATAAAAATTAAAATATATATACACTACTAAGAAACACAGCATAAATTAAATTGAGTAGGGACATAATTTACCTATCCTTTAAATTTTATCATATAAATAAAAAAAAATCCACTATTTGCACAGTGAATTTCAAAAATACTTACATTTTTATTAGTACTAGAAATATTCAGATAAAATATTGAATATTCCACCTCATTTAGTTATTGAATATATGTCTTTTTTTGTTTTTGTTCAATCTTTATTTCACATCCAAATTCAAATAACATAATTATCATTTATAGCAATTAGATAATGGTCTTTAAAATCAGAGCTAGTTCAGGTTTTAATTGAATAATTATAATTTAACCCATTTGATTTTAGTGTATCCTTGATATAACTAATACTTTTTTCTTCAAATATTTTTTCATCTATACTATTTTCATTGAAAAGTGATATTTTTTTAAAGTTTCATTCAAATAGGGAATAGTAAGAATTAGATAAATGTGTTAATGTTGAAGGTTTAGTTCATAGTACCATAGAAAAATTAACCTCCTCTGAAGATGAATCATATAATCATAGTTTTATAAATAAATCATTTAAATCATTTAAATTTGTATAGTTTTTTGAAATATGAATTATTGGTAAGTTATATGAAAAATTAATAGCCTTATTAAATGTAACAGATTTACTTACAGATTTATCCCAGTTTTGAGGACAGTAATCTCAAATACATACTCTTGTATTGTCTAAGTATGATTTATTTCAATATTTATCAAAGAAAGTTCAATATATAAATGGTTTTAAAGTAGAACCTAACTCAAATTTTGAACTAGTTGAATCAACTTGAGAAAGTGAATAATTTCATCAATATTTATAATTTATACTTCAACTTTTACTTAATACTACAACTCAAATATCACATACACTATATAGTTCACATACTCTTTTTTCTTCCTCTTGAATTTTATCTGTAATTTCTTTTTCTTTTACTAAACTGATATCATAATTTAAAGTTATTTCTTTTAAATTATTCTTTTCCATCTCCATTTTAGCTTTGTCTCTAATATATTCATTTGCTCAATAAATATTATTATGGTTTCTAAAATTAAGTTCTAGTGAATCAATATAATCCATAGATAATTGAATTCTTTCATCACTGATTCAATTTTCTTTTAAATATCATCCTAAATAGTATTTTGATCTTTCCTTTAATTTATCCTGGTTCTTATAATAAAAAGTAGGTTGTTTTAACATAGAATTCAAAAAGAATGTATCTTCTAATCTTAACTCTTCTTTTCATAAATATAACTCTCAAGCTTTCTCTATTCAATAAATATTTTTTCAGTATGAAATTTGATTTAAATATGAATTTATTATATCAATCTTAGAAAATTGATTATCTATATAATAACTAACTATTAGTTCCTTATATTTTCTTGATAAACTAGATTCATTATCATCTAGAATTACATTTTTTACTAGTTGTTGAGTTATTCAACTTCATCATTGCTTAATTCATTTAAAATGTATGTTATAGATAGCTCTCATCATTCATTTTATTGAAAATGTTAAGTCTCTAAATAGAAAACCTTTATCTTCTATGTATAATAATGACCTAAGTTCATTAGAATGAATATTAAAATCTCTTGAAGATTTATAATCATCAGGCACTATTTCTGCATATAGTTCTCATGATTTGGTATAAATTGGTAGATATGAAACTTCTTTGTAATCTTGAATATCATAATGTCATTTAGACTTATAATTCTTAATTGTTAGGATTAATTCATCATTAATACCACTTATATTTTTCTTACTTTCAGCTAGTATAGGTTGAACAAAACTATATATAGCAAAAAATACTAGTAGAATTCATACTAGTATAGTTGTGCTAATAATGTATAGAACTTTATTCATCTTCTTTAAAATCTATATTAAATAAATATACATAATTATTTTCTAATTCAGAATCAGTCTTTATAAGTAAAGAATTTGAATTTGAATTTTTTTTAAATTTAAATACTACTTTGTCATATACTATTGATCACTCAATATTATCCCACATAAAACGAGGGAATAGTTCTGTTTTATAATCTTGAATTATTTTTTCAGAAAGATTGTTGAGTTTTACATTATTATATAGTTTTCAATAATAAATACTTACATTATCTCTAACAAAAACTAAATTTCAGTTCTTTTTTAGAGTTCCATAATCACTTTCATTAGCAAACTGATATAGGGTAGAGTCAGGCTCTTTTAATATTATTTTGTTTGAGTTGTAACCAAGTTTTCACATAAACATCTCTCAGTTTTCACATATTAACTCTATATTGTTTTTTATACTACATGAGTTATAGGCTGATACATCTTCTTTGAATTTAAAAGGGTAATTTCAATAATTAATATATTTCTCTGTTATATAATCTCAATCTTGAAATAATCATTTATCTAAATTATATTTATCTTTTGAAATATAAGTATTATCAAAATTTGTAACTAGTAATTCTTTTCTTGTTTCATCTGTATTTTTTACAAAAAGATTATTTAAATCTATCTCAATTTCATCTATATTAGTTGATATTGTTTTATTTATAAATAACTTAAATTCCTTTTTTAATCCTATGTAATCAAAAGAAAATCAATTTCAATAAGAAAGAATTTTAAAATTAATTTCATTTGGCTTATTCTCACTAATTCAGCCTTGAGATATGCTATATAATGAGGGTTTTTCAGTTATTTCATCAGGTTTATTAACTAGGTTGATTTGACTTAATTTTCAGAAATCAGAATCAAAATTTTCTTCATTAAATTCAATAAAGTTTAGCTCTTTATTATAACTTACATAATCAGAAAGAAATCATTTAGGGAAGCTTAGTTTAAAATTATTTCATTCCTTTTGTATTGTTAGTTTATCTATATCTAAAGCATAAATACTATTTTTTACTTTATTATAATCTAATCATTCTAATGAAGATTCTATAGTAAACTGTTTTAGTTCTATATCTTTAATAATTTCATTTAATTTTTCTACCTGGTCAAAGTATACATTTTCTTCTTGAACTAGATATATATCAATTGCACTATCCCTTAGGTCTACATTCTGATCTACCTTAGCAATATTTAACTTAATATCTTTAACAGATGATAAGTAAACCTTGTTTGAATTTACCTTAAAGCTTTTATTATCTTTTGAAAAATATATCTCTCAATTACTATTTTCAGTAAAGGATTCTTTTATTAATTCAATTTTTTTATTTAATAATTTATTATCAAAAAATAAATAATCTTTTAAATTTATTTCTACTTTACTTTTAGAAGAAATAAATCCTGTTTTTATATTAGTTACTATTCATTTAGTATTAATTAAATATCAAAAATCTGAATATTTAAAAATTTCAGTTTTTACTAATTCATCTCAATTATAAATATTTACATAAATTTTTTTCTTTGAGTTTTTGTCTAATAAATCTGTTATTTTCTCATTAAAACTATTTACTGTATTTCATTTATGAAACAGTTCTCAATTAATATATAATTCTAAAGGCTCTCATTCATAATTATTAAAAGAAATATCACTTTCATTATTCAGTAGTCACTTTGAGTATCAACTTATATCACTTAAATTTCTTTGAGATTCATTGTATATACTTTTAACATATAAAACAGAACAAAGTACCACTAGAATTAGTGATACATTTGTGATTAATATTTTATGTTTCTTTAAAAAATTCATATTGATTTTATGTTAATATATCTTTGTAATATCAATGTTTTTTAAGATCAGCATTGATAAGTGTATTTATTTCTGATGTAAAAAATCTAGCTTCTTTTAATAAAAAGATTAGTACCTCTTGAGAATCAAGCATTTTTTCAATTCTTATTTGTTCAGGGAATTGTTTTAAAATATTTTCTATTTCCTTATGTTTCCTAATTATTTCCTTATCACTTTTTGTATCATAGATAAAAGCATTCACTTTTAGAAAATATTCATGTTTTGTTGCTCATACTGTATATTCTTGAACCATCTTAGCAGTTCAGTGTAACATCTCTTTATGAAGAATATTTCATTTTTTAAGATCCTTCTTATCTAAAATTGCTTGGTAATTTGGTAGATAATCATAATCAGTAATTGAAACTTTTTTCTTTATGATTGAAAAAGTATAATTATTAATACCTAGAAAAGTCTGCATTCATTCCTGTACACCAATTAAATCAGCTTGAGACATCATAGCAAGATTTTGAACTGGATTGATTTTAAATATGAATCATATTTCTGCTTTACTTTTATCCTCTTGATCAGTGTATATAAGAATTCAGTTTGTAATTCCTGTTAATCCTTTTAGCATAGTTTATATGTTATATTATATATACAAATATAATATCATACTTCAAAAAAAAATACCACTTTTTGATGGTATTTTCTTTAACTTTTTTATTTAAGCATTGTTTGAGTCTTCTTTTTTATCTAACATAATAAGATTTTCTCATATAATTTCAGTTTTATATCTCTTACTTCAATCTTCTCATTCCCAAGATCTTGTTTGTAGTCTTCATTCTATAAAAACTCTAGCTCATTTTTTAAGATAATTATGGGCTATTTCTGCTAATTTACCCCATAATACTATATTAGAAAACTCTGTAGTTTCTTGTTTTTGTCAGTTACTATCAGTCCAGTTTCTATTAGTAGCTATAGATAAATTTGCTACATTTTGTCCATTAGGAGTAGCCTTTAATTCTATATCAGAAGTTACTCTCCCTATTAATTGTGCTTTATTTAAATCCATCTTATTAGTGGTTAAAAATATAAAATAAAACTTATAAATATATTATACTTAGTATACTGAAAATCTAAACTAATTTTCTACATATCAACTTACATTGTATATAGGGCATAACTCTAAACTTCCAGTTACCTTATTTAATATTTTATAATAATAGTTGTAAACTCAATTATGAGTTTTGTTCTCAATATGACCAAGAAAGTATCATTCGTAAAATCAACCTTCATGACTTTCATATAGTATTTCCGTTCAAACAGTAAAATTTTTTCAGAATTTAGATCTTTCTATTTGCTTATGCTCCTCAATATTACTATTAATATTATTGATAATTGAGTTAAGAAATCTTGTTACTCTGTTACTGGTCTTCATATTCACAAAATTAAAATATAATTACTGTCTTATCTATTCGATAAATACAATCAAACTACTAAGAAACAGAGAACATGAGAAATTGAAAAATTAGCAAAAAAAAAGTTAAAATTGATTTTTTCACTATGTATAATATTATTATTAGTATATAAACATTTATTATGAATAGCTATAATGTTAAAACAGCAGGGAAATATGAGGTAGTAGCAGATATATTATGAAAGACTCACCAAAATGTTAAGAAGTATTTTTGGTATAATAAGAAAGATATACATAATCAATTTGATGTAAGAGAGTATATTGTCAAAGAGTTAAAAACTTAGGTTAGAAAAGGAGTATTACAATTATAATTTTTATTCATGAGCAAGTATATTACTTGGAAAGATAAAGAGTTCGTAGAATTTTTTGAGAAGGAAATATTGCCTAAATGTAAAGATTGATATTACATAAAAAAACAAGCTTGTGAATCATTATGAAAGATTCATGCTAGTTGGCATACAAAATTACTTAGAAATTGAAGAAAAGGTGCAAGAAAATTCCTTAAAAAGTATAATCTTTTCTATGATAAAAACGATAATATTGAAGAATTATTTAAAAAATTCGTAGTTTTTTTCGAGAAAAAAATCTTACCAAAATGTAAAAATAATAAAATGCTCCGTATCAAGGATTTAGATGCCTTATGAATAGAGTATTCTAGTTGGTATAGAACTAGAAGTCAGTTTATTAAACATTGATATATAAAAAATTTGAGTGAATTTCTTTCATCTTATTGATTGAAAACAAATATGTCAGATGCATTAAGTTGGAACTATGATAATTTTATTAAATTTTTTGAAGAAAAAATATTGCCTTTATGTGAGAATAGAAAAATGGTTTCATCAGACAGACTTTTTAAGATGTGATGAAAATATCGAAAATGGAATGCTAAATTCAGATTATTTACTTTTCCTGATAAATTCAAAGACTATAATGAATTTTTAGATTTATATAATCTAGACTGAAATAAAAAGCAAAAATATAAATGGTGAGAAAAAAACTTAATCTCTTTTTTTGAAACTAAGATTTTACCTAGATGTAAGGATAATATAATGCTTAAGTCTGGTGAGATATGAAAATTATGACATAAATATAAATCATGGCTTTCATCATTCTATGTTTACATACATAAAAACAATCTAACTTATGATAGCTTTTTTAGTAAATATTGACTAGTATATAAACTCTGAATGTGAAATACAAAATACTGATGGAATAAAGAAACATTTTATATTTTTTTTGAAGAATTTATTTTACCAGAATGTAAGGATAAAATATTTATTTCAAGTACAAAACTAAGTAGTATGTGATTAAAATATAAATCCTGGTATTCTCTATACTCAAAATGAAAATTATTTGATAGATTTAACTCGAAGCAAGAATTTTATAAACACTATAAATTAAAACAAAATAAAAGAGTAGCTAAGTTAATATAGCTACTCTTTTTTTACTGTATAAGATTTTATCTACATAAATCTTGTTCTAGTATTTCTACTTCCTTATAACAAGTTTTAGTTATTGAATTATCAATCTTATTACCAAGTTCTACATATAGTTTATATGTTCCTGCTTTTGATTGTTTAAATGATGAATAGTCTCCATCTATAATATTTAATTCCTTATCTCATATTTTAACTGAATTAATTTTACTATAATAATCTTTATTAATTCAAACGAAAACGGATTTATCTTTTATTAAATCACCACTAATATTTATATCACATTTTTCAGGTGTTTTTGCTTCACATGTGTTAGTACACATAGCTCAAGTTTTAGAATCATTAGGATCACAAACCTCTCAGTTATTAACAATTCAATCTCAACAAAATGCTTTACTTCTTACTTTAATTTCTGCTTTACAAACATTGTTTATATATGGATTTAATATATTTATATATGTTAAACTTACAGCCTGTTTACCTGGTGTATAAAATCTATAATTTTTGTCTACTGATCTGTTATTAGTACTAATATTATCAAGTATTCAATTATTTTTTGAAACTGTAAATATGTTTTCTAATTTCGCTCAATTATCAACACATGAAAATTTAGGTGTTATACTACATGTAGGTGTTTCAAATTTACATTGATTACATCAATCTCAAGATAGGAAATTTCAATCATCACATTGTTCTCATTTATCTACTATACCATCTCAACAATAAGGAGCTTTTTTAACTTCTATATCAATCTTATCACAAATAAACTCTTTTTTTGTAATTGGATTAATAGCTGATATTGATAATGAATATTCTCATGCTTTTGGCTTTTTTAATGTATATGTATCTTTTGAGATTTTTTTGATATTTTTATCTCAGTTTACATATAAACTTTCAAGTTTAAGTTCAGGATAATTACTGCTAAGTTTAATTTCAATATTTTCATTATTATATATAACATCTTTTTCCACTTGAATATCACAACTGTAATTTTTGTTCTCAGGTTTTAATGATGAACAATTTTTATCTTTACATACTAAGTTACCACAAGGGTATTGAACAAATGCTTCAGTATATCAAGTTATCTTATCCTTTATAGGATAAAGGATGATTACCTTATTGCTTGGTGAGTTATAGCCAGTAATAAATCTCTCAGGCATACTAGAACCTTTCTGCCACTCTATTTCTCAATCTTTTCTATATGAATAGAAAAGGTTTTCAGTTACTTTTCTTATTCTATCAACATCTTTAAAAACAACTGGTGTTTCCCATCTTACATAAAATTGAGAATCATTATTCTCTCAATCGATAAAAGACTTTGGAAAATTATGTGAGCTATAAAATTCTCATGCATAATCATAGTTATCTTCCATAAGTTGTTTAACTTTATTTTCATTTGTATAAGGTACTTTAGGAGTATAATACCAACTAGTAGAAGGTATAACTTGCCCTATATCATGTCATTTATCAAGTATAAAATAATCTCTTAGATCACTTGATGCATAAGAGGTAGGGAACACTAGTAGAGATATTAATAATATTAGAATTTTCTTCATAATGTTTATTTAATTATAAATTATAAGACATCTACTAAGAAACATTGAGTATTTAAAAATTAAAAATTAACTTAAATTTATATAAAATAATAATGTAGTTAATGTGGGGTAGAAAAGCTAGTTTACCTTAAGTAAAGCAGTTTTATATGGGGTAGATAAATATTTTTTCAAAATGAAGTTTGTTTTTATAAAAAAATATAGTATAATATTAATGTGGGGTAGAAAACTCTAGTCCTCTATATATAGCAATTTAATATGGGGTAGAAAGATGGATACAATAAATAAAATGAAAAAAAATATTACTATAAGCGACTTAAAAGCTGTAAAACAGCCAAATAAGGTTAATAGTAATTATTTTGATGTATTTTTCTTTGAAAAAAAAGGTTGAAGAAAAAGGGAATCACTTTCAATTAAAAAAATTGATAAGAATTCTCTGTATTTAGTTGATGAATATTTAAGTGTACTAGAAAAATGAAACTTATCTCCATATAATTTAGGTTTTAAAGACTTTATAATTTCTAAAGAGATCATAGACGAAAATCATTTTATAGGTTCTTTAATTAAGCAGTCATATGCTGTAGAGGCAAGACTAACTCCAGTTTTAGGTGATTATGACAATAAAATAGCTGACTCTTATAATACTTTAGTGAGTATTGAAAAACAACATGAAATAAAGATCTCTACTTGAGTTTTTAATATTGAATCGATAAGTGATGATATATATGGGACAACTACAATGGAATGAGAAATAGTTGATAAAGAATTTATTGAAAAAATATTAAATAATAAAAATATATCCTGAAAAAGCTTATCTGAAAAAGAAGCAATTAATATTAGGAATGGTTTTATGTGGGCAATTGAAAACTCCTTAAAAGATGTAAAGTTATCAAAGGAACTAATTAATGAAGTTCATGAAATTAATACAAGATGATTAGATAAGTATGTAAATAAATGATTAAAATATAATCCATGAGAAAATAGAGACTATATGGTGAATATGGGTATTTTCCAGGCAGTTAATTGAAAAACATGATATAATCCTCCAGAAATACCTAATAAGTATGTTGACGAACTAATTGATTATTTTAATACTTGAGATTTAAATATAGTTAAGTTAGCTAACTTACACTTAATATTATATGCTATTCATCCATTTTCTAACTGAAATAAAAGAACTACAAGAGTTTTAGAATCTTTATATATTCAGAAAAGGTATGATAAATGACACTATTTTAAATGAATGTGATATTGGTTTAAAAAGAATATTAAGACCTATTTAAGACAAGTCAGAGGTGTATTATCCTGAAAAAATAGTTTAAAGGATTGGAATCTTTTTTATATGAATTCTTTTATTGATATGTGTAAGTATTCGATATATGAAGCACAGCACTTAAAAGAAGATATTTCTAAGAATATTCCTGCTAATAGATTAAGATATTATAATGATACTGATAAGGTTTTTTATAGATTTTATCTTAAAAACAAGGATAAATTATTTAGTACTAGAGATATATTTTTATACTTAGCTAAAAATGATATTGAATACTCAGATGAGAAACAAGTTACTAAAAGATTGTCTAAACATATAAATGATAATCTAATTTCAAAAACAGATCAGAAAATCTGAAAAAGATCTTTATATAAATTTAATATAAATAAAAATACATAATTATTAGATAATTATGAAAAGAATAAAAAGGCTCATTAAAGCCAATTATATAAAGAGTAGTTAACATAACTATTATTATGTGATGTATTTTAAATCTCTAAATTACTACCCTAAACTCATAAAATATATTTATTTTGCTTCTTAATTATAGATTTTATCTGAGAATCATTTAAATATTTAGAAAGTTTTGAATAATCTTTGAAATATGATTTTGTTTCTAAATATGAATCAATAAATACATTTATAATCTTTTCCTTATTTTTATCCGTGTTATTTTCAACTGGACTTATAACATACATTAATTTACTGATATCATTTAATAATGTATATCAGTTTTTGTATATCTTATATCTTTCTAGTATAGAATATTTAACTTTATTATTTACAATCTTCATATATTACTAATCCAAAGAATTATTTATTAGTATTATTTTACCTAAAAACAAAAAAGATGCAATCATATCTTTTTATAATTCATACTTCAGGTGATAATTTTTTAAGATCATATTGTTGCTTTCTTTAAAAGCTTCTCTTATTTCTTTTCTCTCTCTAGCATTACAATATGTTTGGATATAGTTATCAACTGCTTTTAGCTTTTCATTATCTAATCTTAAAGGTTCATTATTAAAATATGTATCTGAGTAATTATATTTATCACAGTTATCGGTAGCACGAGACATATTTAATACAAGTTTATTTAACACTTCAGGTAGTTCACTATCAGTATAATTACTTAAATCTCTAATCTTCATAATAGCATCCTTTTTAAGTGAATCAGATGCCGAATCAACAAGCTTAGAGTGTGCATTATTTACTTTATTAACTAGTGCTTTACTCATGTTTCAGGCTCAACCTGTTTGTCATGTTTTTCTTATATTATGAGTTTCTTTTTTAATTTCATTAAATCTTTCAGCTGTTTTTTTTGCATTCTTTTCAATATAAGTTTCTCTTTTATAATGAATATTTCTTTCTAAACTATCTTTAGAAAAATCAATATTATTATCTAATGCATATAAAACTAAATCTTTAGCTAATTGTAGCTTTGGATATACTTGAAGTAATTGATTATGAGGAGAATATAAAATATACTCTTTACCTCAATTATCATATTTATGCTCTACTCAACTAAGGACTAAAGGATTTCTATTAATCTGATTTTTTACTTCTTCTATTTCATATCCTTCACACTTGTGAATATATAGTTTATCTTTTCTCATAGGCAATATACTACCTGTATCAATTTTCTTAAATTTATACTTTTTCAAGTTTTTAATGGAATCAAGTACTTTTGATCCTTTAATTCCTGGCTTATTATCAGTTTTTTTTAAATTATCCATAAATTATTTGTTATAGATTAAGTTAATATCTTTCTCTAATTTCTCTTTGCTGATATTTGTTTCTTCAAAAAAATTTTCTCAGTTAACAATCTTGATTCTATTGTTAGCTGTTTGAAAGATATTATGCTCAAATTCAACATTAAATAGATTTATGTCATAATCTTCAGATTTTTTATACAATGTAATAATATCAACTATAGGTCTCTTAAGTACCTCTAGTTTATATCCTCTATTCCCTACATAGTATGCTTCATATTTTGCATTTTTTGCTCCAGTTGAATCAAGAAGTGTAGGAACTGCATTAGTAAGTGAATCATAATTTAATTTTTCTCAACGATATTCAACATAAGTTGTAATTCTCTTTAATTTATCCATTACTTTTGAATTACCCTTTGCTTTTAGTGGTTTATTTAAAACATCCATAATAAAAAGGTTACATTATAAATTTGTAACCTTACTACTAAGAAACAGTAAATAAATTAAATTGAAACCTATATTATAAAAAGTATGTATTATCTCTTTTTATAAATGCAGGTCTTGTTCACTCAAGTATATTTTGTAATTCACCATTTATCTTAGGATTCTCAATTGATCAAGAATAAAAAGTAAATTCATTTTCATTATTTTTCTTATTTAAATTAACATAAATCACTTGTTCTGCATCACCTCAAATAGCTAAGTTTGGATTATGAGTAACAATAACTATTTGTCTTCTTTTTTTTGCATTTTTTATAAATCTAGAAAGCATATTATAAACACTTTGATTATCTAGATTATCTTCTGGTTGATCAATAATCAATGGGATATTCTCTTTATCTATAAGTAAATAAAATATTAACAATAATGTTCATCTTTCTCATGGTGAAAGTTCATATATTTGCTTTCACATCATTTTTAGTTGGTACTCAGGTGTTATATAGTCCAGACTGTATAGAAAATCATAGAAGGATTGAATATCTTTTACTTGATCAATAATATTCTTCTCTTCATTATTTCAATTCTCTCTTTTATCATGCTCAAGTGCCCTAATTATACTTTTTATAATATCAATAACATCATTTATGTCATTGAAATCTTTGTATTGAAGAATCTCCCCCATTGCTTTAGTTCAGAATTCTCATCAATAAAATGTTCAGGCTTTCCCTTGATTAATATAACCTAATATTTTATCTCATAAATTTTTTTCTGCTCTAATTCAAACATCCACTTCTACAGTATATTCTTTTAATGCTATCTGTTCATTTGATAGTTTATCATCTATTGGTTTTTTAAATCATTGATATAACGAAACAATACTTTTCTTTTCTTCATAAATATCCTTTGTTAATTCCTTCCTTTTATCTATTAATTTTTTTAATTCAGGAATTAAAGCAATTTTAATATATTTTAACTCTTCTTCAAAATATATTTTTGTATTATGTTTATCTTTATTTCCCTTATGAAAACAGATCTCATTATTTATCCTCTTTTTTTCTACTTCGTACTCATGCTTCTTTTTTTCCTCTGTAGAGAGTTCCTTTTCTATTGTCTTAATCTCATTTAGAGTATGTTCTTTTTTTACAACAAGGCTATTTTTTAGAATAGATTTTTTATTTTCACATTCAAGTACTTCAATTTTCACAGATGATAATAATAAGTTCTCTATGTTTTGTATCTCGTTTTTTTTCTTAAAAATAATATTTTCTAATTTATCTATTTTTATTTCTTTGGGATAAATGTCTCTTTCACTTATTCAGAATTTATTAAATACTTCTTTATCTTCATTAATTGATTCATCTAGTGATTCTTTTAGTCTTATATATTTTTCTAAGAGATTTTCTAACTGAACTAAATCTTTCTTAATAATTAAAAGATTCTCTTCTTCTTGAGATATTAATTTTTCCTCAGTAAGTAATTGAGTATTTAATTTATCTAATTTTTTATTAAAACCTTCTCATTCTTTTTGATTTTCACTCTCTTTATCCTTATTATATTCTTTATCTAAATCTTTCAGACTTTTTTCTAATAATTGAATTTCTTCATTTTTTACATTTAATTTATTTTCAATAACTTTTATATAGTCAGGGTGTCTCTTCCCTTCTAATTCAATAATATTTCCATTTAATATCTTAAGTTCTGATTTTATTTTATCAATATTACCATTTATTGATTTCATTTTATACTTTAATAGTTCATCAAAACTTCATAGTCACAATTTATCACTATTATCCAAATATCTATACACAACATTTTCAAGAGTTGTAGTTAATTTACTTTTTGTATCTCAAGACTGGTTGTAAATTTCATTTGCTATAGATTCAAAGTAACTTTGGGGTAAATATCTAACTTCCTCATCAGAAAACGGATCTATTTCATCGTTTAAATTAGAAGTAGATTTATTACCAGACTCCCATAATAATTCTCACTCAAAATGTCTAGCTAAATTCCTTGCCTTAAATTTTTTTGAGTGTAAAAAAGAAAATTTATCACTATTTTGAGCATTTCATAAAAATCAAATAATATCAGCAATAGCACTTTTTCAGCTTCACTTATTTCAGATAATAGTAACTAATCAACTATTTAATGGTATTTTAACTCAGTTAAACCATTTTCATTTTTTTCAGTCATATCCATCAATATTAGTTACCCTTAGTTCATGTATATATTTGTCTTTATTTTCTGATACTTGTTTAATAACATCTGGTTTATCTCCAATATACACTCTTTCATTAATTTCATTAAGAACCTGCACTAAACCATTAAATGTTGGATTAGCTTTAATCCATGTAAATGAGTGTCATATTTTATTAAAATTATCAGTATTATTAGAATAAAAATGAGCATCACTAAAGTGAAGTAAATTACTGTTTACCTCTTGTTGTTTTAGTTTTTCTTTTCCTTTTAATGCATCTTCTATATTTTCGGATGCAGTGAATACAAAGTTAGCTGAATTTATTATTTTTTTCTTATCTACAACAGCTCAATTCCATCTTAAAGACTCCCACTCATTTTTTCATATAGCTGTCAAATACTTTCAGTTAAAGTATTCCTCTAATACTTTAAGAATTTGTTTTCTATCAAATCTTGCTTGATTAAATCAAATTTCTTGATCACTTCCTTTATCTAAAACAATTGATTCATCTTTAAGTTTTTTTCAATAATCTGCAAAACATTGTTTAGAAGTAATAGTAAACTTTTCATCATCATACACTTCAACCTCTAATTTATTTATAAAATTTTTCTTTATTTCTTCTACAGTTACATCATCAGAAAATATAACATGAAAATTAATTGATTTTAATTCTTCAGTTCAACCAAATTCCTTTAATCTAAATTCAAGAACTGGTAAAATGAGGTTAATTTTATCTAATCTTCAGTTCTTTTTATATTCAAGAATTTTTTCATATCCATCTACCAGACTGTAGTCATTAATTCAAATAACCCTATATTCTTCAGGTAAGGCTTCTAAATCTAATATAAACTTTTCCCATATTTCTTCTTTGCTTCATCCATATCATTGGACTATTGAGAAAGGAGTATGAATGTGTAAATCCCATTTACTCCGTTCTGATCATCTTTTATATTCTCTCATTCACCTATTAATTACTTTTATAAACTTATTATTATTATACTTAGTAAACTCAAAAACAAAAGAAGAAATCACTTAAAGATCTTATTATTGTATTGCTATGTATGAAATATATATAAAAATCCTTACAAAGATTTAAAGGATTTAGTTCTTCATTTAATCAATTTATGTTTTCTTTTAAAGTGGTCTAAGTCATTATAAAATCATTTTTTCTTAGATGAAATATTTTTGAACCAACTAGAAAACTCAGGTCAATAACTTTCTATTTTAGTATATGGTAATAAATACCTACCACTTGTTAATATTAGTTTGTTTTCCATATAAAATTTTTCTAAGCTTTTTTTAGTCCATCTATATGTAGCCTTAGGTAATGATAATCCATTTTTTTCTTTAAAATCATTCATATTTTTATATCAGCTATTTCATCTAGTAATAGCTTGATACCATCAATATAACTCATTTGAATATTCTTTTAACTGGTTTGCTGTTATGAGTTTATTATCTTTAACAATTTTATCTATATGTTTGTTATAAATATCATCAATAATATTCTTAGTATACTTCTTTTTGATTTCTTTAACTAATCAGTGAGTAATTCTAAAATCTTCTACATTTTCATAACTATCATTGTAATCTCTTACAATAGCTTGATACCAGTTATAGTATTTATTCCCTAACTTCTTTATTTCTCTATGATTAATTAAATCATTATTAATTGTTAGTATAACTTTATTTTCCAGATAAAAATTATCTATACTTTTTTTTGTCCACTTCATATAACCCCATTACAAATTAATAGATAATTACTATTATATGACTTTTATATTAATATAACATTAATTTTTTGAAAATAATAAAAAAAAGTACTTCCTGTGAGAGAAGTACTTTTCTATTAAGAATTAGCCCAGTAGAATATTGATAATACCATAGCACTAAATCCTGCCATGAAAATCATAGCTCCTTGAACTAACATTGGTCATGTTACTAATAATTCCATAATATAATAGATAGAAAATAAATTATTATAATGTAATCTTACTACTAAGAAACAGTCAGGAAGAAAAATTGAAATATTAAAACTTTTTAATTTTTAGTATTTATAATCAATAAAATAATGAATTTTATTATTTTCTACTTTTCTTATTATTTCTAATTGGTTATCTAAGTCTCATTCACTATCTCTGCTATCAAATACAAACTTTGTTCAGTTTCATTTATAATGTTCATCTTCAGTTTTTTCGCTGTATTTTCCATTAAGAAATAATGTTTCAATTTGATCATATTTTTCTTCAGTAATTTCCTTTCATTGTTCTACAGAATCTATCATTTTATTTATTTCATCTCTATTATCTTGTTTTTCTCATAACACTATACTTACATTTGTATTATAAAACTCTACTTCATCTCAATCTACAAGAAAAAAATCTTGTCATCTTAAATTTCTAAAACTTGCTACTCCTTTTCATTCTTCAGCTTTTTTTATAAAACCTCACATTCCATCTAAATCTCAATCAGCTTTAATTATTGTTACTAGAGAATCTTCTATTATTCATGTATCTCAAATTGTTTTTTCATCAGCTAGTATTTCAAATCTATCTGTAAAGATTTTAAATTGATCATCTCTTCAACCTGCAAAACATGAAACTGCTAAAAGTCAGTCTCTTTCATGATAATCATATTTAACTACCTCAAAATCATACCTTTTTCAATTTTGAAGTTTTACATTTGTTCCAAACTTTTGTTCAAAGTCTTCTTTCATTCTTATCTCAAATTTTACTGGAACATTTTTAGAACGAAGAGAATGAATATAGTTATGTTTTTGCTCTCTAGTATTTAAAGTAAGCTTACTAGATTGTATCTCCTTTATTTTATCTAGAACCTTAGAAACTTTTTTATCTGCTTTTCATACAGATTTTTTTATATTGTCCATATATTAGGAATTAAAAAATAAGTACCTATGCTACTAAGAAACAGAGGTACTTATAAATTGAGTTTTTATTTATTTTTTAATTCTTTAGCTAAATCTCAAGCATTCTTTTTAATACTTTCCGATAGCATTGCACTAACTTCATCAATACTGTAATATGCTTTTTTTCTCATAGTATATTCTTATAATTTAATTTAAATTTGCTACTAAGAAACAGAGGTAGTAATAAATTGATTTATTTATTTAAATTTTTCTAATTGTATTAAAACTTTATTTTTTTCATTATAAAAATCAGACAATAATCAAACTTTTCTACTTTTATCTATATTTTTAAAATTATTTTCTCTTATCTTGCTTCTATATATATCTATTCAGAATACTAAATATGCTTTATTCTCTCTATCTACTATTGTAAGATCTGTAGGATATTGTCTTCAATCTCAATTTTTGATAGTAGCCCATTCTTTTTGATAATCTCATAACTCAATAACTAAATTTTTACTCTCTTTTATTGTTTTATTTATTTTAATAACTAAATCTAAATCTTTAGGGTATTTTTTTTCAAGAGAACTTCCCCAAAGAAAATGATAATCAATAAATTTGGTATTCTTTTGTATTATTTTATCAAATCAAATTGCTTGTTCTATTAGATATTTTTTTGATAATGTTCTCTCTCTATTTATATTTATATTATCCATATATATTCTTAGTAATATTTACTAATCTACTAAGAAACAGTAGTATTAATAAATTGACTTATTTAATTTTTAGTCTATATTTACTTTAAATTTTTTCACTTCCTTCAAATCAATTTGTTTTTATTTCAATTTTTGTATTACATATGGATATATTATTTTATTCATTACTATTTTTTCTATGATTATTTTTAGGTAATTTGTCTTCTTTAATCATTTTTAGATTAAAGTCCTGAACTATTAAATGAAGAAGTAAGTGTATGGATTGCAATAAGTTATTACATTATTTAGATTTAATTCCTCTTATATCTTGGGTTAGAAATAAAACGAAGTGTAGATATTGTAAGTCTAAAATTAGTAGTATATATCCATTATTGGAAATATCTACATGACTGCTATTTACTTTAATATGAGTCTTTTTAATAGATTATAATTTAATTTTTAGTTTTAATTCTTTTGAAATATTTAAATTACTGTTTTGGTTAATTATATGATTTATTTCAATTTTGTATTCTTTCTATGATATATTATTTTTGGAAGTTCATGATGGAATTCTACTTACTGGTATTATTGTAGTTGTTATTTGATTATGATTACAGACTTTAATTAATGATTTATCACTAATTAGTACTTTGTCTTCAGGAATAAATAATTTATATATATGAATTTACTCAATTTTAATAACAATTTTAATATTATGATCCTTATATATTATAATGCTAAATTGATTGAGTGATTTTCTAGATATATTACTATTAGTTTTTAGTATAATAATTTTATTTTTCTTTATTTATTATTTTAATATTAACATAATTGATATTACTATTATAAACTGATTAATATGAGCTCTAATATTTTTTATATTCTTCTATTTACAAATATTAGTTTCTTGATGAAAATGGATGTGATGATGAGATTTAAGAATTGGTATATTTGTTTGATTAATACTATGATTGTATTTTTCATTTACATGATTAATGCTTACTTATTTTGTTTGAAGTTTAATATGAATTTCTTTAATATT
>CAZGNU010000002.1:0-28901 GCA_964527325.1 uncultured Candidatus Peribacteria bacterium
CTAACAGTTAGCTATCTAAAGATAGGGGTTTTAAACCCAATAGTGGAAATAAAATGTTCTATAATTCTAACCCCTCCCTTTCACTGCGTTACAGGACTCCCCTTGAAAATGGGAGAAATCTAATTTCTTCCCTTTCCAAGGGAAGTACCGAGGAACGAGGGGATGGGTTCGTATTTTATACTACTTTAAATTTGCAATACTTCCCTTTTTTTATATAATTCCCCCATAAAATTCTAACCTATTACAAAAAATAAATGGCAACAAAAAAAGATGATACAATACAAGAAATAGATCTAGACCAAATTGATCTAGAAGATCTGAAAAAAGCATGACTTGATCTTGCTTGATTAAAAGATATTAAAGCTATTAATAAAAATGATGAATCTGATGAAGAATGAGAAAAAACTGAACCAGATTTTGAAGAACCAACAGATATTGAGCTTGAAAATATTGAGTTAAGTGAAGATTGAAAAGAAATAGCTGAAGCTCTACAAAAAGAGAAAAAACTTGCAAAACTTCCTATGGATAGATCTGAAGATAAAAGAAGAGTTTGAAAATGATTACAAGAATTTATTGATGTAACTGTTCCAGAAAAATTTCTTGAATGAATGCCAGAAGAAATTCAGGAATTGATGAAAAAAGGAAAAAAGGAAGGTAAAATTATACAAGACGAAATAATGGCAGCAGTACCAAATGCAGAAGAAGATATAGATTTGTTAGACGAAATATATGTTAGATTTTTAGAATTAAAAATCGACATAGTTGATAATATGGATAAAGAAAATCTTTTTTCTACTAACCAAAAAGATAAAAAAGATAAAAAACAGTCTATTTCTCTTTCAGAAATAAGTGATGATTCTATTAGAATGTATTTAAATGAAATCTGAAGAGTTGAACTACTTACTTCAGAGGAAGAATTAACACTTTGAAGACAAATAAAAGCTTGAAGCATGGAAGCTAGAAAAAAACTAGCAGCAGCTAATTTAAGACTAGTAGTTTCTATTGCAAAAAAATATATGTGAAGAGGTTTAGGACTACTTGATCTAATTCAAGAATGAAATGTATGATTGTTTAGAGCTGTAGATAAATTTGATGCTGAAAAATGATTTAAATTTTCTACTTATGCAACATGGTGGATAAGACAATGAGTAACTAGAGCTATTGCTGATCAAGCAAGAACTATTAGAGTTCCAGTTCATATGATCGAAACTATTAATAAATTTACTCATACTTACAGAAGACTAACTCAAGAACTTACTCGTGAACCTCTTATGGAAGAACTAGCAACAGAGCTAGATATGGATATAAGAAAAGTAAGACAAATCATGAGAATTTCTCAAGATATTTTATCTCTTGATTCTCCAGTTTGATCTGAAGAAGATACTAGTTTGTGAGACTTTATTGAAGATGATAAAAATCCAGCACCAGATCAACAAACAAATATGAATTTACTAAAAGACAATTTGTATGATATGCTAGATTTTCTAACTCCTAGAGAAAGAAAAATCATAATAATGAGATTCTGATTAGATTGAGGTGATGTTCACACTCTAGAAGAAGTATGAAAAGAGTTCTGAGTAACAAGAGAAAGAATTAGACAAATAGAAGCTAAAACTCTTGAAAAACTAAGAGAGCATCCAAATGCTGATAAGATTAAATTTTTCTAAAAAAAATAAATCCTACATTTTGTAGGATTTATTTTTTTAATTTGAGAATAACGGTGGAGGTGTTATTTGTATTGCTGGATTATACTTAATAATTATTGGATAATCTCAATAGTTAGTATCATATTTATTTTGGTATCAATGCCTTATATAATTTAAATCATATTTTTGTGCTTCAATTACATTACAAACAAATCAATTGATTGATTTAGTCCAAAATGGACAAACTATTGGAAACATTCTTGAGCCTCATATAGTATTTTCAGAAAATACTGTTCATAATATATATAATTGATTTTGCATAACTGAAGTATTAATATTTCAATCTACTTCTCAACCATATGATTCATTATAACTTATAACAGATTTATCTACATAAATTACAGCATCTATTTTTTGTACATCAGTATCAATATATAATTTTCAACCTCTTCATTCATCATCTTTTAATACAATTATTCATAAAATATCATTATTAGAATTATTAATTATATTTGATTTAATATATAAGTTTCATCATCTAACAACTATTGTTTTTCTTCATTCAATTAATAACTCACTTCAGTTTCATAATTCAACATTTTTTCATTCTAGTTCTCAATAATAAAGTATATTTCACAACTCTTTTCAATTATCATCATCATTATCATCATTTCACCAATATAAAGATGCTCTTTTTATGTCAATATATTGTGATTCATCTATATCAACGACTTTAATAATATTTATTGCATCTTTTCTAATATTTCTTTTCAAGGTTGCTTTTGTGATATCTCAAGCAAGGTTCTGAATATCTTCTTCATTTTGATCCTGAATTAAATCTTTTTGTTTTTCTGTATTAATATTTGTTATTCACATAATTTTTATAGTTTCATAACTTTGTGAATTACTTTCATTTAATTGATTAGATTTATATGTAACTCTTAATTTTAAAACAGTACCATCATCAATTATATAACTAATATATTCATCAAGTTGTAAATTCTGAACATCTGATATTAAACCATTAGTATTTCAATCAAGTATAAATAATAAACTTAAAATATAATTATTAATCAAATCAAAAGTACTATCTACAAAATCTGTTAATAAAGATCCAGTAACAATACTTCAAGAATGTGTATTTCAGACTCAAATTGGATCAAGTATTCAAGTTGCATAAAATTTATGTTCTTCTGCTCATACTTTAACATAAAAAAGTTTATTATCATTAGTTGTTACTGAACTTGCACTATCAATATCTAAGCTTCAAGTTTGAACACTTCATTCTACAAATCAAGAACTTGTCATATCTCATGAATGAGTAGTATAATATAGTGGTTTAAATTGAAAATTTAAAGGAAAATCATGTGACAAGTTTAATGGATTTGTTGGTGCTAAAGTATCATCAGTAATAGAAACTGGTCATCAAGATTCAACCTGTGCAGTGATGCTATCTATACTAAACGCTGCTCATACAACATATTGTCTTCCATCAGTTGCTCAAGACAAGAAGGTTGGAGAATAAACCTGAAAACTTAAATCATATTGTCAATCATTATTAGAAACATCGTCAATTAATGTTGATTTTGAATTATTTGCAAAAGTAAAAGTATTTTTATCAAAATCCGTAACTTTTACTCAATTTCATCAACCAAGTCAAAATTGTTCACTATCTAAATTATGTGTAAAATTTCATGTTATAGTTACTTCTCTTTCCATAATTAAATCATCTCTTTTGACTGGTATAATTTTATTTTCATACTGATCTTTCAAATGAACTGTTAAAGTTTGTTCAGATCAATCAGCTACTTTATCATTAAAATTATCAGCTCATGTGATATAAGATGTTAATGGATCTGCTTCATTTGCATAAATATGATAAATAAAATCTTTAGAAACATTAGAACAATTTGTCGCTTCATCACACAACTGATTTATATTATGAGTATAATCTCTATAATTATAACCATCCCTTATATCACTACCGTCAACTACTGACATATTTACATCTCTTTGATGAGGTGAAGGTCATGGAGATATAGTAATATCACCACCTAAAATATTATAATTTTCTATTGTAGAAGATATCCCAACTATTGGTGATCATCATGTATCATCAGTAGCAGTAACAGTTATTGATTCACTTGAATTTGCTACATGATAAATAGATTCAGATAAACTAGTAGTTACAGTTGTATTTGATAATGTTGGTGGAATTTTATCAATCCTTACAGTAGCTACTGATGAATATGAATATCAATTATTTGCAATATCATTTGATCTAAAACATATATATCTTATAAGATTATTTCAAACAGTGGTATTAAAACTTTCTGAAGATCCACTAGTCCATGTTCATGAAGAATCACATAAAAATGATGATGTTTCTACCCTATATGACATATCACTACATCCAGATCATCAATCTCACAAACTATTGTATCATAAATCTGTACAACTTATTGTTGCAGTTACATCATTGTTTGTCCAACCAGGCACTCAAGATACTGATACTGTTGGTCTAGTATTATCCCATCTTATACAAGGCATAGTTCAACCGCTTGGTGAAACAGCATTAGTTTGATTAGAATATAATGAATAAGAATTATTTGGACTTGGATTTTCATTATTATCATGATCTACTCTTCATGAATGTGGACAATTTCAAACAGAGATAGAAGTACTAAATGGTCAATACCAATCAGCTGAAAAAGCATTATTTACTCAAATAAATACTAAGACAATTATTAATAAGAAAAATTTCCTCATAGAAATGTAAAAGAAATATAAATTAATTCTTTATTATTATATCACATCTAGAATAATTTACGCAAATATTTGTAATTAAAGGTTTGTTATATATAATTTTAAAAATAATAATCTTATAAAAATAAATAATGCAATTTTTATTATATCTACTCTGTATCCCCTTTTTTTATTATAATTATAAAATAATTAAATCCGATATTAAAGAAAAAAAAATACCTAACAAATATTTAGGATATTTGCTTTTATTATTGCCTTTTTTTTATATTTACCTGTTTTTTAGTATAGAAAATATAAATTATTTGTGATTTTTATGAAGTATACTTTTTACAACTTTTGTATCATTTATATTATATTATTTTGGAATTTGGTCTGCTTGAGACGCAAAATATTTACTTGTTTTAAGCTTATTTATTCCAAATATTTGAATTATTCCATTTATATGAAATATTGCTCTTTTAACTTTAGTATATTTAATAATATATTTTTTATATTTTAATATAGTAAAAATATGATTTAATAAAGTTTTTAGAAAATCATTAGTACAAAATATTATTATTGATAATAAAGAAAAAATTAAAACATTTTTTATAAATTGAAGTAAATGAAAAAATGAAAGAAAAATAGTTTTTTATAAAATACTAAAATCAATAATTACTTTTCTAACAATATTTGTAATTATTAGATTAAGTAGAGTTTATATAATAGATAATCTAAGAGAAAACTTTTTTGTATCAAATTGAGACACAAACTATATTAAAAATTTTATAGAAAACAATATAACATATTTATTATGAGCATGAATTGTTTTAACTTTTTTATTGTATTATATTTTTAAAAAAATATTTAAAATTTTATCTAAATTTATTTTTACTACTATTTTAAAAAATGTTTTTAAAATTGACCTATCTAAAAAAGATATTTGATTTTGATTTATGTTAATTTTATTATTATTTTTGCTCAGTTTTATTTTTTATGAATACACTATTAACCAAAATGAAATCATAAATAAATTATATTTAATTTTTACTCTTTATTTATGACTATATATAATATTTAAAATACTTTTTTATTCATATAAAATAACTTTTCATTTATCTGAACAAGATTATATTCATATTAAAAATTTAAAAAAATGAGATATAATCGACAAAATATTTTTAATAAAATTATTTTGAACTCAAGTTATTTTATGAGCTCCTGCTGATCCTCAAAATAAAGATTGATTATTATATCCTAATCCTACAAAATATTTTCAAAATATTGATAACCCAATAGATTATGAAACTTCCAAAACAATAAAAAAAGTTTACTCAGAAGTAAACTCACATCATAAAAAACAAAAAACACCTTGATTTGATATTAAAAATGATATAAAAATACTTAAAACTTTTGCTTTTTCTGGATATATTTTTGCATGATTTTTAACAACATTTTTCCTTGAAGATCAAATTTTTAAATATATTAGTAATATTTGATTTGATATTATCAAAAATATTTATAATTAATTTATTGGTTTAAATTCATCCCATCCATATATTTCTGGATACTCTTTCCATGGTCACTCACATATTTTATATTTACTACATTTACTACATTCTTCTCTTTTTAATTTTCATTCATTCCATCTATAATCAGCATAACTTTCTGTCCTATACTCAGCATCTACTACAGTAGTTTCAGGCATAAAATTGTATTCTGCTATTGCCCATTCATATCACTTCATTAAACAAAATGGTATGGCTTCTGTCATACAAACTACTCCAGCATTTTTTCAAATATCTAATGCTTTTTTAACATATGGCATTACATCAGACTTTTTTGGAACAATTGTTTCTTTGTTTTTATCTGCACTTCATAGAATATGTACAAATGCAAACTGAAATTGAGATACTCAAAGTTTTACAAGCAATTCAGCTAGTTTTGGTATTTCTTTATAGTTTTGTTTTGTAATTACTGAATTAATTATAACTTTCCCGTTTAATTTTCTAAGATTAATTAATCATTTTACTACTCTTTCCCAAGCTCATTTATTTTGTACTAGACTATCATGAGTTTCTTTTTTAAATCAATGAATAGATGGTCAAAACTCTGTAACTCATGCTTTTATTAATTTCTTTACATATTCCATATCTGAAAATGTTTGTCCATTTGACTGAATTTGAATACTCTTATATCACATACTTTTTGCGTATTCTACACACTCTATTAATCATTTATGCACCGTTGGTTCTCCTCATGTAAAAACAAGTCATTCACATCAATTTTTATACTCTTTTTTAATGATTTTTTTGATTTCATCAACACTTCTTGGACCATATTTTTCTCTTTTATCTCACTGAACACAAAAAAGGCAATGATTATTGCATGCAAATCAAACTTTTATATCAGCTCTTTTCATTATAAGATTTTTCTAGTTATTAATTCAAATTTTTTCTATTATATATTCTTTTTCTTTCTTTGAAAGTTTTTGTGGTTTTACTTTCACATAATTATAATATTTTTTATATTCATATATTCATGCACATATAGAATTTAAATCACATTTATTACATTTTTCTACTTTTTCATGTTCCCATTCTAATTCCTGAAAACTTTTTCTAAAATCTAAAAAATGAACTATTCTCTCTTCTTGTTTTACTATTTTTCTTGTTTCAGTGGAAGCTTGTTCAAATCACCTCATAAAACAAAGTGGTAATCTTTCTATTCTATATGTTTTTCACAGTTGATCTAAATATTTTACAACTTTTTTAAGTGATTTTCATGCAATATCAAAATCAGGTAAAGTCGAATTTGCAATTTTTGTTTTTCTCATCATTTGTGGATCTAAATTATTCCATACAAAATGATGAATTTGTGGAAAATTATTAACAACAAATTTCACAGTTTTATCTAAATGATTTTGGTTATATTTGTTTATTACACAATTTAACTGTACCTCTATTCACTCTTTCAAACAATTTTGAATAGCTTTTATTAGTTTTTTATAACTTCATGGAGTTGCTGTTAAAAAATCATGTATTTTTTCAATATATGAATAAAGAGAAAAATGGACAAGTTTTAATCATGCTTGTTTTAATTTTTGTACATATTCTAAATTTGAACACTGCATTCCATTACTTATAATTCTTGATTCTATTCAGATTTTATTTGCATATTTAATCCATAATTCTAAATCTGTAGATAATGTTGGCTCTCATCCCGTAAAAATAATTCAATGATATTTTCTTTTTTTAAAATCATCAATAAGATCAATTCATCTTTCATAACTTATATCTTCTCCATTAAATGGATTAGAACAAAAGTGGCATTTATTATTACAATAACGATTTACTTGAATGTATCATATATTTGCCATATTAACTATTTTTACTAATTGGTTTTAAAATTTCAAATCCATAACTTCTTATAAAATTTATATGAATTCCCTCACATTCATCATAATACTTACACTTTTTACATTTCAAAGATTTTTTTCTATATAAATTTTTAATATATTTTTCAGTATAATCTTTTAAATTTTTTTCTTCTTTTATATCATTATAGATTTCATAAATTCCCGTTCATCATAAACATGCAGGTATATTTATTAATTTTTCTTTTTTACTTTGTAAATATTTTATAAAATCTTGTTTTGTTTCTCAATATTTTTTATATATTTGGCTTGGAAATTCTTCTCATGACAAGACCTCTCACCTGAATCCTCTCCCCTTTTCAGGGGAAAGGGGCTGCAATTTTATAAAATCATGACAATACTGATTTTGAAAACAGTAATTGCAAGCATCTCAAAAGCACTCAGGTTTTTGTTTTCAATTTGATAATATGAATTTTTCAAACATATTTGATCATTCTCACATAACCTCTGATTTTATTTTTCTTGGATCTTGAATTAAATCTTCATATCATTCAAAAGCTTGAGCTGGAAATCTATTAGTCCACATATACATTCATGGTATTTTTGATAACTCCCAAGTTTTATGTAAATATTTAATATTTTTTTCTAAATCATAAAACAATTTTTCTTTATTTTCTGAAAATCATCTTCCAAAAGGAATAATTTGAAGAATATCATATTCATAAACTCATAATTTAATAAAAAATTTTACTATATCTGGTAAAAATTTTATATTAATTTTATTTACTACTATATCTATATTTATAATAATTTTAGGATAATTTTTTTTAATATATATAAGTCATTTTAATGATTTTTTAAAAGCTCAAGGTGTTCAAACTAGATAATCATGTAATTTTGAATTATGACCATGAAATGAAAAAGTAACTTCTTCTAGTCATGCTTCAAATACTTTTTTACAAAAAGATTCTACTCAGAACATATTTCAATTTGTAACAGTTTGAACCCTGTCATAACCTAAGTCTTTTGCATATTTTATATACTCATCAAATTTAGGATTAATTGTAGCTTCTCATCATGATATGATTACTCTATTGTCATATCATTTTTTAAATCAGTTTTTAATTTGTTTTTTTACTTCATCATGATCTATAAATGTTCCATCATGTGCATTTGAATCAAGACAAAAAACACACTTGTTGTTACAAGATGAAGAAATACGTACCCATATTCTATTTTGAGTAGCTGTTTTCTCTTTTAATAATAAGTTTCTTTTGTTTTTCATTACTTTTGTTTAAATACTCAGAGAAATAATCCATTATTTTACTTAGTTCTTTCTGTCACTTTATTTCTATATTTATTTTTTCTTCAAATGATTTTATTCTATTTAAATATTTTTCAAAATCATTTTTCTCAATTTTTTCTATATTTATTTTTTTAGTATCTCAAATATATAAATTTTTTTTTATTTTTTTTCAAAAATATGTTGAAATAATATCAGAATAATAAATTTTTGCATCAACATCTATAAATAACAAATCATTTATCAATTTTGTTTCTTTTCAAGTATTTTTTTGAAATCAATAAAGTTTTATTGTATTATCTTTTAAATATAAATCTAAAATAAATTTCATAATCTTTGACAATTTTCATAAATTTTCTTTTGTCCAAGTTTTAGTATAATACACAGGAAGAATATTAAATAATCTAAATCACATATTATATAGCTTTTTAAATTGATCTAAGCTTTTTTCTTCATCTCATGGATTTATAGTCAAATTAAAATATGATTTTTCTTTTAAATTATATTTATTTATAAAATTTCATATTTTTTCAAAATCAAAATAATTCTCGGTATCAATTGAAAAAAATATAATTCTAAAATATTTATTAAAATATTCTCAAACTTCATCTGATAATAAACTTGCATTGGTTACTATTTCAAAATTATTTCAAATATATTTTTTACTATTATCTATAATAAATTTTATGTGTTTAAAATTTAATAAAGGTTCTCATCAAAAAAATTTGAAATTATTGATGAAATTTTTATTAATTTTAATAAAAATTAAAATATTTTCTAAATTTTGCTTAGAAATATATTTATTATCTTTTATAACATCGCAATAAGAACAATTATAATTACATGATGTAGTAGTATGTAAAATTATGTTAGTTTTCATAAATTATTTTTAATAAAACTTATCATAAATAAAATCATCAAATTCTCTATCAGAAAAAGTTTTTGGTATAATTTTTTCACTATTATCTTGCATAAATTCTGACAATTTATCATACATTTGTAAGTCACTTTGATTTTCATCAAATTCAAAAAGAGTCATGTTCTTTTTTTCTGCTTCTAGTATTCATTCTGATCTATTCATTACTCATACAATTTCTGTTCACAAAGCATCTGAAAATTCTTTTACTACTTCTTTTTTACTCTCATTACTTCTTAAATTTAAAATTATTCATGATAATCATATATTATTTCTTTTATAATTTACTATAGCTTTTGCAATATTATTAGCTGCATACATACTCATAATTTCTTCTGATAACACAATATATACCTGATCAGCAAATCATATTTTTAATGGTGAGGCAAATCATCAACAAACAACATCTCATAGCACATCAAAAATAACTACATCATAATTTGATTTATCTAATAATCAAATTTCTTCAAATATCTCAAACATCATAGCAATTCCCCTTCACGCGCATCATAATCATGCTATTGGTCACCCAGCTTCTATACAATCTATTCAAAATCTTCACTTATGAACAATCAAGTCTTTTGTAAAATCAAAAATATCTCTGTCTTTTGAAAGATCAATAACAGTTGGAATATCTCTAACTCAATCTAATATCCTTTTACAAGAATCATGTTTTGGATCACATCACACTTGTAATACTTTTAATCATTTCTTTGCAAAAGAAACAGATAAATGAGTTGCAGTAGTAGATTTTCCTATTCATCATTTTCAATATATAACTATTTTTTTCATAAACTTCTAAATTCATTTAATTAAATTAAAAATAACTTCACTATTTTTTTCTAAAAATACTTCTATTATTTTTAAAACTTTAAAATATTTTTCTTGATGGTTATTAATTAATAATCAAATATTATTATATTCTTTATTATATTTAATATCCTTATTTTTTATTTGAATAATAATTTCCAAATCTCACCAATAAACCAATTTTATTCACTTATCTCAATTATCATAATTATAATTAAATCACAATTTACTTATTCACAATAACTTTAATATAGTTTCTCATCTTAAATTATTATTTTTAGATTGTTTTAATTTATTATTGAATTCTCTATTAACTCTTTTTTTATTAAACTTAAATTTTAAATACCTTTTTTCTTTACTAACTAAATAATCTCATATTACTAAATAGTTCAAATCAGTAGCTAAAAACATTTTTATGGCTTCTTCTGGATTCTCAATTATTGGTTCATCATGCTGATTAAAGGATGTATTAATTAAAACTGATTCTCAAGTAAATTTTTTAAACTCTTTTAATAACATATATATATCTTTATTTTGATCTTTGTTTACTGTTTGATATCTTGCAGTTCAATCTACATGAACTACCGAAGGAATATTTTCTTTTTTTTGTTTTAATACTAAAGCTACTAATGTCATATAGGGACTAGAATAATCTGTATCTAAATAATCCTTAAAATCATTTTCTAGCATAATTGGTGCTAGTGGTCTATATTGTTGTCTTTCTTTTATTTTATTTACCCTTATTTTCATATTTTTTGAAATTGGAGAAGCTAGAATACTTCTAAATCATAAAGATCTTGGTCCAAATTCTCATTTTCATTGAAACCATCAAATTATGTTATCATTTTTTAATAATTCGGCCGTTTTTCTATACTTTTTATTTCATAATTTAATATAATCCAATTTATCTTTTTATTTTTCCAAATACTCTAATATTTTTTCATTAGAATATTTAAATCACAATCATGGAGAAACCAATCTTATTCTTTCATTATTTCATAAAATATTGTGATACATATAATACAGTCATCAAAGTGATAATCACGCATCATTACAAGCAGGTTGAACAAAAATATTTTTAAATTTAGTTTCTCATAAAATTCTATTATTAGCTATAATATTTAATCAAACACCTCAAGCAATACATATATTTTTACATTTTGTTAATTGGTAAGCCTTATTTGCTAAAAATAAAACAGCCTCCTCTATTTCAGTCTGAACTTTATCTGATATATCTGCGTAAATACTATTTTCAATATTATCATAATTTCACTTTCAGTCTATTTTATATGCTTTTCTAAATCCTTTAGTAATTCAGTCTTTAAAATCTTGTAATCAATTATAAGATTTCTTATCTAAAAAATCTTTTGATAATAATGCTCTCCCAGAAGTATAATCAAATATTTTAATATTTTTTAATTTTCCATTTCAATATCAAGATAATCACATTAAAGTTCCTTCTCAAATTCAACAAATATTTGAATGATTATTATAAACTACTCATATTCATGCTTGAGCTTTTTTAGGAGAAAATTCATCACTATATAAATGTTTTATATTATTTCATTTTGCATACCATATTGAATGCATTGAATTTATTCATCACAAATCTTCATCATATCAATCATGATCCATACACAAAATAGCTGTTTCTTCAAATTGTGATGGAAAATAAGTACTATACGCATGAAACATATGATGATTATTTTTTTTATACGTTTCTACTTTATTCTCATATCATCTTATTGAAACATCAAAAGGAAAATTTATTGTATATATATTATCTATTTTTTTTAGATTTATATTTAACTTATTAATAATATCATTTATTATATCTTCAATATAATTTCTTATTGAAATTATATAATCCTTATTATTTGTGTTTTCCTCAACACCATTAAACATTTCCTTTTGCAATGATGGTAAAATTTTCGCTAAATCTAAATTTGGAAAATCCTTTATTCTATTAATTCTTTCAATTTCAATAGCAAAAATTTTTCATTTATACAATAAAGACAAACTCCAATTATGATTTGCAACTATTGCGTTAAATCAAATGTATAAATTATTTTTCATTTTTACTTAATTCAAAATATAACCTCTCAACAAAATTTAAAACTCCATTAAATCACATATAAGATCTATTTGTTAAAAAATGAGTATTATATGAAGGAAATCAAAATTCTAGTTTCATCTTAATTTCTATATTTTTATCAAAGTCTGAATTTCAAATCAATAAATCAACTTTTTCTTTATTATATTTTTTTTTCGTAGGATACCTAGTTCAAATATAACTATAAGCATTAACATAATTCATTCATAGAAAATTTCAAATATCTATTATAGAATTTTTAAGATGTGGATCTCAAGCATAAACATAATTTTTATTTAAAAACTTTTTTTCATCTAATAAATTTATTTTTTCTTTTATTTGTTTTAATTCTTTATTTACAATATTTTTTATTATTTCTTTGTCTATTCAAAGTTTTTCTCAAATAAAATTTATAAAATTAATAGTATTTTTGAGTCAAAATGGAACATCTAATTCTAATATATCAATATCTAATCTCCTTTTTAGTATTTTTGATGCATATTTTCAATAAGGTAATGAAACCAATAATTCAGAATTTTCTATTTTAAATAAGTCCTTATAATTTCATCAATCAAGCCATATAGAATCCACTTTTACTCAAATTAATCATAAAATCCTTTTTATTTCTTCAATATTCCCTATACAATCTCATTCATTTCTATCAAATAAATATCATATAATAGAAATATTATGTTTTTTCTTTTTTTTATCAGTATTTAATTTTATTTTTTTTGCCAATTCCCTTAATAATAAACTATATCAATCTATCCGAAACTTGTCTGTATAAGAAGGTACAAAAATAAAATCTTTTAGAAAATCATCATATAAATTATTATATTGAGTAGCCAATAATCATGTTACTGGCATACAAGTAACAACTCATAAATTAAATTTTTTATTTTGTTCTATAAGCTGAAGTTTTCTCTTAATTTTTTCATCATACCCTCTTATCATTTTATTAGGCATAACTCATGAAAAATACAATTTTGTATTTATATTGGGTTGCTTTAAATCAGAAAATAAATCATGTGTTTTATATAACATGTCTGCTTTATAAAATACACAATCTGGTCAATCAACAAATAATGCTACATCTTTTATAGCATTTATTCACATAAATACTCATGTTAAAAATGGACTTCAATAAAGCTCTGAATATTTTTCTAATATATTATCACTCATTTTTTAATAAATAATTATAATAATTAACCTTTTCACATTTTTTAATTAATAATTTAAATGTTCTATAAAATCATTCTATACCATATTCTAAGTCTCAGATTGAAAATTGTTCTTTATTTCTATTTAATATCCTTTTATCACTTGATATTTCAGAATAGTACAGTTGAATATTTTGATCATTTAAAAATTTTTCTAGATCTTTCTTGTCTCTTGAAATTATTGTATTGAAATTATTAATATAGTCTAAATCATTTTTTTTATTAAATTTTTCTAAGTCATTACTATATTTTTCATTATTATTATAAATAAAAAAATTAAGTTTAAATCACATATCATTTAACATTGAGATGATAGGTACTCATCTAAAGCTATCTTCCATAAAATGTTTAATATGAAAATCATTAATTATAAAACCTATCCCAAAAGTTTTTGAAGAATCAAATAATATTTTATTTTTTACTTTTCAGCTATTTATGATTTTCTTCAAATTATTAATTTCTTTTATTTTTTTGTATCTTTTTAAAATATTTTTACATAAATCATATATTTTAGTAATTCAATATGGAAGTGTTGATTCTAAATTATTAACCGGATAAAGCTTAAATATATTCTGAGCTTTTGTCTCCCTTCACTTAAAAAAAATTGCCAATTTATAATCAAGTATAGATTCTAAATCTTTTATATTAATATTTGGAAGTAAAGTATTTCATACATCAATTCAAAAATTATTACTTAAAAATTGTATTAATTCATATGTGTTTTTATTTTTATTTAAACCAAAAAATACTATTTTATTAGTTTTTCTTCATTTTTTAATATTTATATTACTTAAAAAGTTTATTACTGTTCTATAAGGACTATCCGTATTTTGATCTGTATAAAATATTTTTTTAGGATCTACATTGTTATATTTATAAATTGACATAATATCATCTCACATAATCACAGAAATACATGTTTTATTGATTGAAATCATATCATAATTTTCCAAAAGCTTTGAATTACTTAATATCTCATTTATTTTTTCATTTCATCAAATTGTAATTGATTCATAATCATTTACATTTGTAACCAAAAAATCACCTTTATTAATACTAATTGTATTTTTAAAATATTTATTATCGAATATTTCATAAAAATCTGGAAAAGATGTAAATGATTCCTCTGGTCAATTACATTTTGAACATTCAAAATCACTATGATAAATATCTAGTACTTTTTTATCTTCAAAATTGAAATCATTTTGTATTTTTCTTCTATAAGAATAATCATCCAAAAAATTAAAATCTAATTTTGTTTTTATATCTGATAATGATAATTCCTTTTTATCGTAAATATTAATAAACTCTGATTCTTCTCAAATATTAAATAGATTTTTATTTAATTTTTCCAATAACTTTAATAATACCTCTTCATATTTTTTTATAACTGCTAATAATATTTTTCAATTCTTATATTCTGTTCAAGCATACTTCTTTATTTTTAATTTATTAGCTTTGTATAAAATTCAAAACAAAACAAATTCATCCTTATCATATATACTTATAAAAAGCTCATTATATAAATAAGTATACTTAAAAATACAATCAGAAAAATTTGATTGTAATATTCTTTCTAAAAATTTATTTAATTTTTGTAACACATCTTATTTTTAAAATATTATTTTATTAGATAATTACTAATCTTTTCTTTTATATATTTTTCTCATACAAATTCTATCCAATTTTTATAAAATCAAAGACAGTACTTATTATTATCACATTTCTTACATTGATCAAATTTTTGTTTCTCTTTCCAAAGCCATTTATAACTTTCCAAATTTCATTTATTTACATTTCAAATTTTCTTATTTTCTTCTAGTTTTCTTAATCTTGAATATTCCAAATTATATTCTGGATAATTTAAAACACATAAAGGAGGAGAAGTAAAATGAAAATCAGGTAATATTTTATTTCTTCTACATAAATCCACTATTTTTTCAATTTCTTTTATTTGTTTACTAGAAAAATCTAATAATACTTGATCTTTATTAATTTCAGCATATCAATTTGGTTGACAATATCAAAATGAAATTTTATGAGTTATGCTTTCATCACTATGTATTCTTAGTGGAATTACATTTATAAATCAAATCCTTAATAATAATTTAATATAGTTATATAACTGAAATATATTTATTTTAGTAACAACAATATTAAGATAAATTGAAATTTTTTTATCTATTTTGTTATCTTTTATATATTTTACCCAATTTTTAAAATCATCAATATTATAATATACTCATAATGTATTATTTATTTCTATACTTGAAGAATGCTGTGCAAGAAAAATTTCATCTAATCATACATTAATAAGTTTATTAATATACTTTTTATCTTTGAATAATTTAGTTCAATTAGTTTGAATTTCAACAACTCAAATTCAAATTTTTTTTGCTAGTTTAATATAATTAAATAAATTTTTATTTAAAGTTGGTTCTCATCATGAAAAAGAAAGAATTAATTTTTTTCTTTCTTTAAATGAATACTTTTTTATTAATTTTAATAAATTATAAATAATTTCCTTATTAGTAATATCATTTTTTCAATAATTATTAGTCTTTAAAACATTACAAAATTTACATTTCCAGTTACATTTATAATTTATTCTAATAATTTCATTAATATATATATGTTCAGCATTTGATTTCTTATTATTCATTTTTAATTGGGTTAATTTCTGAATATCAATATAATTTTTTATAATTAATTGATGGTCACCAACATAAATTATTATATAAGCACTTATAACATTTTATTGTTATTTTTCTTTCTCTTGGAGAAATGAATTTTCTATCCATTTCATAAAATTTATATTCATATTTTTCAATAATTGATCATACCTTTATTCTATTTCAATACCCTATATCATCTGTTTTATTGATAAAATTTTCAATCTCTTTTTTTGGAAAAACACAAAAAGGAAAATCAACAATTTTAAGATTAATATTGTTATTTTTACATATTTTTTCTATTTCAATTACTTTTTTAAAAGCTTCAGTATATGTAGGAGCGACAAAATCTTTTAAATGTTTTTTTCAATAATACCTAATATCTAAATCAGGATAAGTTAAAGAAATGTTTTTTATTCATTTTTTCTGTAAATATTTAACAATATTGTACAATTCAGTTAAATTGTCTTTTGTAATAACTATATTAATTTTAAAAAAACTTCATTTCCAATATTTATTTATATTTTCAATAACCTTATCCCATTTAACAACCACATTAGTCCTAGAAATTTTTTTTTGTGTTTTTTCTTCTATGGCTTGAACAGATAATATTAGCTCATCAATATATGGTAAATATTTTTTTGCCTCTTTTTTAATATGAAGAGTTGTTGCATTAGTTGTTACTAATATGGTAAATTTCATTTTTTTTCAGATTTTTAACGCATCTAAAAAAACTCACTGAATAAAAGGCTCTCATCATAAATAAGTAACATGATTATATCATCTTTTCTTATATTTTATTAATTTTTTTAAAACATCAAGTATAGTTACTTTTTTATTCCATACCATCTTCATGTTTGGATATTCCATACAATAAGTACATTTGTGATTACATGTATGTCAAACATAAGTTTCTAGTCTTTTATAATCCATAAAATTTACAACTATCTTTAATAAAACATAAATTACATCTTTTTTCTTCAAAGCAAAAAGGTTTATTATCAACTGATAATCTTTCTAAATCTTCATCTCAAATTTGTTCTTTTATTCATCTTTCAAAATTATAATATTCAATAAAATAAAAAAAGAAATCTTTACTAAATTTTACAAATTTTACTTTTAAATTCAAACTTTTAATGATTTTAAATAAATTAATTAAATAAGACTTAGTTTTTTTGATATCATACTCCAAAATTAATTTGTTTTTATAAGGTTTATCAAATGGAAAATAATTCACAAAATCTATATTTTTAACTGAAAATTTTTGTCTTAATAATACTAAATCCTTACTAATAGATTTAATATTTAAATTATTAATATGAATTATAGCTTTAATAAATATTTTTTTTTCTTGTATTAATTTAATATTTTTTATTAATTCTTTTAATTTAATTCATCAATTAACAATTTTTTTATGATTATTTTCAACAAAACTATTAAAATAAAATCAAATATTATTTAATCAATTATTTATCAAATTATTTAATAATTCATTATTTAATCAATAAGTATTTGTTAATAATCAAATATTTTTAAATCATACTTTTTTACAATACTTAATTATTTCTAAAACATCTGGATGTAATAAAGGATTTCATCAATAAAATGTTATATTAACTTTATTTTTTTCTCATTTAAGTATTAAAAAAATTTCTTCTTTTTTTAAAAATTTTTCTTTTTTTCTTAAACTTTGTTCAAGACAATATAAACAATCATTATTACATGTATTAACTATTCTTAAATCCATTATTTTTTTATTTTATTATTAATATCTCAAAGAGGATCAAATTCACTATAGCTTTTATTATAAATATTAGCATCCATCCTTGATCATCATCTACACTCTTCTTTATATTTACAATCTTCACATTCTTTAGGTAAAAATCAGTTATTTAACATTTTTTGTACGTATTTTCATTGCCATACATCAAGTAAATTATTTTCAAAAATACTTCAAAGATTTGTATCAAAAGCACTCATTATTTGAATATTTCAATCTGTTGTTATTATTGTTTTCACATTATGGTGTTCTGATAATTCTCAATCAATCACCTGTTTAGCAATTTCTGTATCTTTTGTTACACAAAATGGCACACTATCAACTATTTTAAAATCAGTATTATATTTTTTATTTAATTTATATAATTTATGTATTGCTAAGTTTATCATTTCTCTACTTATTCATTTTGTAGTTCAAGTAGAATATAACCTAAAGAAATGCCAATTTTTAATTTCAAAATTTCATAAAACAAAATCATATATTTTTTCAATATATAATATATTTTTCGATGTTAAAATTGTTAAAAAATCTAAAGTTAAATTTTTATATTTTTTTATTTTCCTAAGCTGTACTACTTTTTTATCAAACTTATTTTCAAAAATTTTTAATTTTTCTATTCACCTAATATTTCTTGCTCAAGCTTTATTTATATCATAATAATCCTTATTATTAAACTCATGTATAGAAACCATTAAATTCAATGAAAAATCCTTATTTAACCTATCTAATGTTTTATCTAATAATAATGTTCAATTAGTATTAATTCTAATAAATATTCACTTATATCTAATATATTCAAGTAAATCCCATAAAAAAGATGCTGAAAAAGGCTCTCATCCTGTAATAATAATATCCCTTGTTCAACTTTTATATAGAATATCAACAATATCTTTATATTTTTCTAATCAGATATTTTCTCTTAAATTTCTATTTTTTAATGGATAATCATAATCATTGAAACAATAGTTGCAAAATAAGTTACACTTACTTGTAATAGTCAAAACTGTTCAAAAAGGAATTTTATTATAAAAATATTTATTTTTAAAAAAATTAAAATCTTTTATATCTTTCTTTAAAATAATAGAATATATTTCTTTTTTAAGTTCTTCATTTTCTCCAGATAATTGCCAATTTTTTGTTGTAAATTCATCTTTATTATTTATAAAATCAATATGAGTAAAAAAAATATATTCTATTTTTATTCAATTACTAAAAATAATTTTTATATTTCATAATCACTGTTCAAATATTTCACTCAAAAAATACTGAGAATCTAATTTTTTATCATATTGTATCTCAGGAAATAAAACTAATGAATAAAATATTTTTGTTATCATTTGTTATATTACAAAGTAAAATTATTTTCACTTATAATTATTTTAGTATCTTTATTATTAATAAAATCTTTATAATAAATTGATAATAATTTATAAATCTTGTTTTTATTAATTTTCGTGTTATTTATAATTACATTTTTATTTTCTTTTTTAAAATTTCACTTAAAATTAAGTAAAATATTTTTTCTTTTTCATATTACATTATTTTCAACAAAACTTATCTCTATACTACCCGTTTTAAAAATATATTCAACTACTCATGTTTTTTGTTTTATTTTATGATTTATTTTTAATCATTTTAGTACTAAATCTCATATTTTTTCAAAAACTATAATATTATTTTTAAAAAACTCAAAATAAGATTTATTAATATTAAATTTATATTTATCAATTATTTTATCTTTTTTAACTATATAATTTCAAATAACTAAATAATCTAAATCAGTAGACAAAAACATTTCAATTGCATCTTTTGGAGACTCTACAATTGGTTCTCAAGCATTGTTAAATGAAGTATTAATTAAAATAGGAATATTATTGTCTTTATTAAATTCTTTAAGTAATTTATATAAATAAATATTATTATCTTTATTAACTGTTTGGTATCTCGCTGTTCAGTCAGAGTGAGTTATTCATAACATTTTTGGAACCTTATTTTTTTTCACCTTTGAGTTAAATAACATAAAAGGAGATATAAAATCAGTATTAAAATATTTTATTAATTCATTATCTAATACAACAGGAGCAAGTGGTCTCCAATATTCCCTATCTTTAATTTTATTTATTTTGTTTCTTATTTTTATACTATTAGGTCTCGCTAAAATACTTCTAAAACCAAGTGCTCTAGGTCATAATTCACTTCATCATTGAAACCATCAAATTATTTTATTATTACTTAAAATTTTTGAAGTTTTATTATATATATCATTATTTAATTCATATTTTAATAATCATTTATATTTATTTAAAGCTTTTTTTACCTCAACATCACTGTATTCCTTTCATATTCAATATGTTTTTAACTCTTTAATTTTATTTTTTAATATAATATTCTCCAAATAATAAATTCATCATAAAGATAAACCAGAATCATCACAAGCCGGTTCTACAAACATATTTGAAAAAATTCATTTCTCTTTTATTAAACTATTAGCAATTATGTTCAATCAAACTCATCATGCAATACATAAATTTTTATTTTTAGATAATTTCTTAGCCTTAAGTGCTAATTTTAATATTGTATTTTCTGTGCAATATTGAAGCCTTGCTGCGATATTTTTAAAATCTGTCTTAATTATATCTTCTGTTTTAAAATCTGTATTTTTAATTCAATATATTTCTTTTATTACTTCTTTTAAATCATTTAAATCTCATCAAGAATTTTTATATTTTTTAAAAATCTCTACATATTTATCTTTTAATAAAAAATCTTTTCAAAATAAATTTATATCATCATATTTTTTACAATCTCAATAAGAAGATAATCACATTATACTTCATTCTCACATTTTAAATAACAAAGTATGTAAAGCATACATATATCATACTCAAAGTTTATATTTATTTTTTTTTATTTTTCAAGCATATAAATTTTTACTTGTTCAATTTTTAAATTCCCAAATGCTATAACACAATTCCTTGTTGATTTTTTCATCATATCATGCTCAATCAATAATTAATACAGCACTATCTCAAAAACCTGATCATCAAAATGCTGAGTAAGCATGTAAAAGATGATGTTCATTAAAATCATAATAATTAATATTTTTATTTTTAAATAAAAAATTTATATTAAATGGAAAATTTATTATAAAAATTTCATCTAAGTTTTTTATACTTATTCATATTAACAATTTTTTTAATCAATTAATGAAAATTTTAAAATAATTTTTTTGTCAATAAAAAACTCCATTTGGAAAATGTTTTATTCTAGTTAATCTCTCTAATGTTATAGCCTTAACATTATCATTGTATTTTATTACAATACTCCACTTTTCTTCAGATATATTATAATTTGATGATATAAGTAAATTCATTATTATGGTATTTTAAAATTAAAAATTTCATTTCTAACTAAAAGTTTTATAATTAAAATAAAAACATTTTTCACAAGCTTTTTTATAATCTATTTTACTTTTTTTTTCTAAAAAATTATTTAAGGTAAATTCTCAAAGTTTTCATAAATATCATGTTTTATCTATTTCATTTAAAGAACACTGAAAAACATCTCAAAATGAATTTATATATAAATAATTATATTTCATAACTTCACACACATCTCCATGTTTTCTCTTAATATAATGTCATTTTAATTTATTTTTATCAAACATTTTTTTATGTAGATTTTCAGCAATTTTTCATCACCAATTATGCACAAGAGATATTCAATAATCTTTTCACAAACTTGATGCAAATTTTTTAAATTTTTCTAATTCTCATAAATTTAAAACTGATAACATGAATTCCATAGAATAATTTATTTTCATCTTGTTTACCCTATTTAAAACATCCATAAAAATTCTATAAAAATTTCCTCAAGTTAAATAGTTATACATTTTTTCTTCTAATGAAAAAACTGAAAAAGTTAAAGACACATTAAATCATCTATTTTTTAGATCTAATATTTTATCTAAATGTTCATTTTTGATTGCAAGTCATTTAGTCATAAAAAATAAATTAATATCTGGAAGTTCTAAAAATAAATATTCCATAAAATCATTTACTTTCTCATGAATAAAAGCATCTCAAAGTCAACAAACCATAACTTCAGTATAATTTCATTCTTTTAATAACAATATAATTTTTTTAAAATTTATTGAACTAATAAAACCATATTGTTTCAATTCCTTTCTAGCACAAACAATACAGTTCATTCAACAATAACTTGTTAATTCAATTTCAATTCATTTAGTTACTGCACTACATTCAAATACATTATCTTTCTTCTGTTCCATCTTTTAATATTTTATCTATTACTTTATAAATAAGTAAATCTCAACTTTTATTTGAAATTTCAAAAATAAGTTTTAAGACTTCATCTATATTATATAAATTTATTATTTTTTTCAAAGTAAGTTTATCAGATTGTAAAGATAATAATTGAGTTTTACTATCTATATTATTTTTCAATTCTAAATCTAAATCTTTATATTGTTTTTGGATCCATAAAAGTGAATCTATGTCAGAATAGAAAAATAGATCTGTATCTAATATAAATTGTTTATCAATAGTTACTCAATTAAAATAAGTATACGTTTTAAGATTAATTCAAATAGAATTATTTATTATAAAATTATACATATTTTTTAATTGTATTAAGCTTTTTTTACCCCATTTTTTAGTGTTAAATACTGGCATAAAAGCAATATTTGTGAATCAATTATTTTTTATTTGATTAAACACTATTAATGAATTTTGAAGAAAATCTGGATCATTTATGAAATTAATATTTATAAAATAAGAATATTTAGATAACAGTTCAATATTTAAATCTTTTCACAAACTAATATTATCAATTGATAAATAAATCTTTACATTATTCACCTTTAAAAAATCTAATTTTTCTTCATTAAGTAAAATTCAATTAGTTCAAATAGAATAATTACTAATTAATCATTTTGTGTTTTCAACAAAATATTTTAATTTTTCATATTCAAGTAATGGCTCTCATCAAAAAAAGTTAATAGTATAATCAGCTTTATTATTTTTTAAAAATTCTATAAATAAATCTAGATCATTAAAAGAAAGTGATTTATTTCTAAAATCTAGATCACAATATTCACATCTTTTATTACATTTATTTGTTAAAATTAACTCTATTAATATTTTATCCATTATAATTATATAAAGTAATACTTACTAAAATTATATTTTTCTTCTATAATATTTTTTAATACAAAATCAAAATTATATTTATCAATCATTTTTTTTCATCATATGGTTAAAAATTTTTTTTCTCAAAAATTATAAATAATTTCTTTTCAAAGATATTTAAAACTTATTTTATAAAAAATATCTTCCCATATATGAAAAGAAAAATTAAAATCAATTATTTCTTTTTTAATATTTAATCACAAAAAATTATTTAATATATGAATATAAGTAACCTGTCTTGCTTTTTCATTAAGATAATCTTCCTTACTTGTTATTACATCTATATTTATTTTTTTAATTCTTTTTACATTAATTTTTTTAAAAAATTTTGATAATAATGTATAATATTCTTCTAGAAAAAATATACAATTATTATATTTTTTTAATTCTTTGATTTCTGTTTCATCCCAACAAACTGGAATTTCAATAATTAATTTATTTTTAAATCAATTTTTCAATATATCTAATGACACCCTTCCCTGTATTGAAGGAGGTAAAGCTATTACAATAATATCAAAATTATTATTTTTAATTAAATTTTTATAATCATTTAATATTTTTATTTTTAACTTATTTTCTATGTTTTTTTTAGTTTTTTCTGTTTTACATGCTCAAAAAACATTATAATTATTTTTTTTAAAATAATTAACATATTTTTGTCATTGATTTCATAATCATATAACTAATATATCTTCCATTTTTTTATTTATCAATTAATTCTCAAGTATTTAGAAAAAAATTATCTAACTCTTTTTCATTATAATCAACTAAATCAAATTTGCTAAATTTTTCTCCAAAAAATATATTAAATAATAAAAGAGTTTTTAAATCACTTTCATTTGAATAAATCACATTATTTTTTATATAAAGAATTTTATTTTTATTCAAAAAATCAAATTCTTTGAAAAATTCTTTAAAAACATTTTTTCAAAATAATACATTAAATTCTATTATATTAATTCAATATAAAATATTTAAATAAATATATTTAATCATTTCATCCTTTAAAGATAATTCTATTCATTTATAAAAAGGTAATTTATTTTGATTTATATCATCAAAATACTTTTTTATTCAAGGTTTAATGTAAATTATTTTTCAGAATAAATTAATAACTCAATTAGATCACAATGATATAGTTGAAGATTTTTTTGAAACAAAGTAATCCTCTTGGATATTAGGTGATAATTTTGGTAAATTAATATTTTCTAAATATTCTCTTGTTTTTTTAATTAAATCTAAATAATTATCAGGTAAATCATATTTAATATTATTACTTTTCATTAAATAATGAATGGAAATATTACTAATACTAATCCCCTGTAAAAATTTTATATCATTTTTTATACTATTTAATGTTTGTCATTTTAATCATATTAATAAGTCAATATTTGATGCAATATTATTTTCATTTAAAAAATTAATATTTTTTTCAAATTCTTCTTTATTATAAACATCTCTATTATTTAATTTTAAAACCTTTTCATCAAAAGTCTGTACTGCTAATGTAACCCTAGAAACATTATTTTTTTTAAATAACCTAATTTTCTCTTCAGTATAATAATTTGGGTGTCAATCTATTAAAAATTGCTCTAAATTACTTAAATCAAAGTATTTTTTTATTAATAAAAAAATATTATTGAATTGATTAATATTTAATAAATTAGGAGTTCATCATCCAATAAATATTGTATTAATTTTAATTTTTTTATTATTATTTAATTTATATAATTCTTTCACTTCTTTTTTTAAAAATTTAACATACAAATCTATTTCTATCTCTCTTTGTCTCAATTTCTTAAAACAATTGCAATAAAAGCAAATTTTTGCACAAAAAGGCACATGAATATAAAGGTTTAATTTATTATTGTTATCTGTTTTATAATAACTTGATTTAAAATACAATTTATATTTTTCTTTAATAAGACTATTATTCATTTTCTTTTTCCAAAAAAAAGAAGATGGAAAAAAACTAAAACCTCATGGCTCTTGTAAAAATTTTAACAAAAGATTTTTTGATTTTCTAATAAAATTATTCATTATAATTATTTAAAAATTTTTTGGTAAAATTCCATATTTTCAAAAATAAAAGCTTTATTTTTAAGCATCTTACTTATATATAATTCTCTATTTTTAATTATTTTATTTAAATTAACTTCAATATAAAAAATATTTTCAGGAAGATAATCTATTAAATATTTTAATTGAAATTCAGATAATTCAATAGATATTAAATTTATTTTATATTTTTTATTTTCTTGATTTTTTATTGAATCTAGAAATTGTATTAAATTTTTATCAATTATAAAATAATTTTCTACATAAATATAGTTAAAATTGTATTTCTTTATTAATAAATCTATTTTTTTATAATCATTAAAATCAAACAAAAATAAATTTATTCAATTATTTAGATATTTTTGTTTTTTTTCTAAAATAATAGAAAAATCCTTCTCTATATTATCATTTCTTACTATACTAAAATAATTATTATCAAGTGATTTTAACTTTTCATAATTATTATCTATTTGTTTTATATAAATTGTTGAAAATATTTCTTTTTTTGAATTTCATATAATATCTACATCAAAATTAATTTTTTTCTTATTTCAAAGATTTATAAACTTTTTTATATAAGTTAATTGATCTTTAGATAAAGAAAATCTTAAATTATATATCGTTGTATTGTTTTTGTTAAAAATATCTAATAATTCGTTTAATTCATTATTAGAAAAAATAATATTCCTTAAAAATAATTCATTAATAAAATTATTATTTTTTATAAAATAGATTATTTTTTTAGTATTAGTAATCTTATTTGATGAAATATCTAAAATTCTCAAATAATTTGAATCCATAAAAAAATCAAATAAATTATTAACTCCTACATCTGTTAATCAAGTATTAATAAGACTTAAATATTCTAAATTTATATTATTTTTATTTAAAAAACTAATTATATTTATTATTCCTTTATCTTTTATATTATTATTATCAAAATTAATAAATGACAAATTATTAAATCAATTCAATTCCTGAAATAAAGAAAAAAAAGATTCTCATAAATTATTATTTTCTAAAAAGATTCTATTAATATCCAGACTATTTTTCGATAAAAATTTTATCAATTCTTTATAATCCGATTTATTAAATTCGATGAAATTTAACTTCAACCAAAATAATCATTTAAATTTCATATTAAATAAATTTTTTTTATCAATTTCTGACAACCTTAATCTTTCAAAAAATATATCAGTTACAAATTCTTCCTTAATTGTTTTAAGATAGTCAGAAAAAATATTGAAATCACTATTTATAATATAAATAATGTGATTTTTTATAAAATTAGTGGTAAAATAAAATAAATCTAATAATTGATTATTGAATAAAAAATAGTATTCATAATCAATATTAGATTTATTTTTAAGTTTATTTAATATTATTTTTAAGTTTTTCATAACACAATTTTACTAAGTTTTTATCATTAAGTAAATCACATTTTTCTAATCTAATTGCTTCTATAAAATAAAAATATTCCTTTGCAATTGAAACTGCTTCATAATTAGTAAATTTTTTACAAACTATATAATCAGTTATTTTTGTTTGTAATAATTTTAATTTAGGTAAATCATAATTATCTTTTAAAAAATAATTACATGAGAATTTTGATCATTCCTTAATTTTTTTCATCTTAATTAATGTATCTTTTATATGAAAATAATTAGTAGAAGAATTTTCAATATATCTATTTTCTCATTTACATATTAATTTATTATTTCATATTAATTCATTAAATGAAATTTCTCAATCTAAACAATCTGATAATCATTCTATATTATTAAAATCAACTTTTTCTTTATATAAATAAAATCTCCAAATATCATAAAATTCCTTTTCTATAGGATTTTCTTCAAAAAAATCACTGTCTCTATTTATTAATTTATAAAAATTCAATAAATCCCCTTTCTCATCTTTAATTGAAAAATCATCAGGAATATTTATTTCATAAAACTCTTCTTTAGTATTTATTTGCTTAACAATATAATCTTCTATTATATTAGCATCATGCAAACCAGTAGAAGTAGAGTTTTTCTTGTTATTTTTTTCTGTATTATTAGTAACTTTAAGTCCTTCTTCATTTTTATCACTTAAAAAAAAACAAGAACTCAATAATAAAACACTAAATATAAGTAATACAATCTTTTTCATAAAAAACAATTAAAAAATAAAATTTTATTTAACAACACTTAAATAATCCTTAGGAATTCAAGTACATTTATCTATATATAAACACTTACCACATTTTTCAATATACACACAATCTGTTTCATCTAATCATTCTCACATATTTCAATATGCATCATTATTATATTTTTGTCTTTTTATAACTAAATCCCAATATTTTTTATTTATTTTACACAAAGGAAAATTTTCTAATGTAAAATTAAAATTTTTAATTTCTACTATTTTTTTCAATTCATTTTCAAATTTTTCATAAGAAATATATAAATCTTTTTTTTCATTATCAGAAAATAAATAAAGAGAATATATTTGTACTAATTGAGCCCTAGTAATTGGAAAATAAGATAAAAATTTTAATATTTTTTTTATATTTTTGTAATTATGTCTAGTTAGAACTGTATTTGTATCTATAACAAAATTACCATTTTGTTTTTTTATTTCATATAAATTTGTAAAAGTTTTTATTATTTTTTTAAATGCTCATTTTACACCAACCAAATTATCATGAATTTCTCAATATCAATGTACAGAAATAACCACTCAAGTCATTCAATTTAAAATGAATTTTTTTAATACTTCTTTTTTAGAAAAATTAAGTCAATTAGTATGAACTCTTATATCACTATAACCATTATTTTTAGAATATTTTATATATTCTAATACATTTTTATCTAAAGTAGATTCTCAACCAGAAAATATAATTGATTTTTTTCATTTTTTCATTCAATTATCAATTAATTTAATAACATAATTGTAATCTAAAAATTTTGTTTTTTCTTTCCTCAAATCTTTTTGAAAACAAAAAATACACTTTTGATTGCAATTATATCATAAAAAAATTTCAATTCATCATAATCATCTCATACTAATAATATTTAACTACCATCTA
>CAZGNU010000002.1:29001-67832 GCA_964527325.1 uncultured Candidatus Peribacteria bacterium
CTACCATGACTACCATGACTACCATGACTACCATGACTACCATGACTACCATGACTACCATGACCTGTAACTCAATTAGTATGTCAAATATTTCAATGAGCTCATGCAGTATATCAACTAATAGCTGGTTGACTTAAATGACCTCATGCACTATATCAACTGATAGCAGGTTGACTTAAATGACCTCATGCACTATATCAACTGATAGCAGGTTGACCTATTGAAGATCAAATACTAATTCAAGAAACTTGCGATTGACCAAAAGATCATCCATTAGGAGTTGCACTATAATGTCAATTTACTATTCAACTTCCATGAGCTGTTTTTGTTCAAGAAATAGCTGGTTGACTTAAATGACCTCATGCACTATATCAACTGATAGCAGGTTGACTTATTGAAGATCAAATACTAGTTCAAGAAATAGCTGGTTGACTTATTGAAGATCAAATACTAGTTCAAGAAATAGCTGGTTGACTTATTGAAGATCAAATAAGAGTTCCACCTGCAGCATTTTGGTTAGCATGTCATGAAAGAGCTGAATTATGTTGACAATGAGTTCCACCTGCAATAGCTTCTTCTGCCCCACTCAATAACACAGCCCCTGCAGCCAATCCCAACGCATCTTTTTTACTTATTTTTCATGATTCATCAGTTAAAAAACCTTTTAGTTTCTTTTTTAACTTTGGAAAAAATTTTTTCTTTTTTAATGACATATTATGTAAATAAAAAATAAATTATATATATTCTATTTGTTTTTTTAATATTTTCAACAAAATTATACACTTTCACATTGACTTGTAACGATATTATTTTCTATCCCTAACCATTTTTCAAAAACTTCTTTATCTTTTTTATTTTGTAATTTTTCGAATATATAATCAAGCACAGATTTTCATAATAATCTTTTAGTATCTTTTTTATAATTTGGTATTATATTACCTGATAACTTGTAAGAATGTATAGGACAAACTCAAATATAAGGCTTGTATACACTTTCATTATATCATGGTAATCAATCAAGAGTTGAAGCTTGTACCATCACTTTTGTAGTTTCTGCTTCTATCATATTTTTATATGTTTCTTCTGCTGAATCAGTAACTTCTGTCATTAAAAAACTATCATCTCACATTCTAGCTAACATTCTTCATTCATCACAAGTATATATTTTTCAATCATAATTATATGCCACCTGTCATATTCCTGCTCAACATGGAGATCTTTCATCCATATAATTAGGATCATTATCTGTAAGAATTTTTGATAAATATATACTGGTTAAAGCTTCTCTAAATTTAACTCATTTTTTATTTAACTCAATAATATAATCCATAGATTTATTATAAAATTTTATAAAATCCTCTGTACTATATCATAATTTTTTTGCTTCAGTTACTGCAAATCAATATGGATTTAACGGTCTTAAAAATATTCCATCTAGTCATAAATTTACATATGTATCAATAATTTCTTTATATTTTGGTAATGCTTTTTTTGTAACCGTTAATAATGCTCAAACCTTTAATGATTCTCAACCAAAATCAACTTTATTTTCATCTTTATACTTTTTATTTATCTTTTTTATCCATTTTGCTACATTTTTAAAAGAATTTCAATCTTTAAATGTTCTGTTATAATTATGTATTTCTTCATCTCAATCTAAACTAGTTGAAATACTTATATCATGTTTAAATATATAATCTAATTTTTCATCATCCATCAAAGTAAGATTAGTAACAAGTGCAAATTTTAAACTTTTTCACAAATGACTTGCTCTTATTTTAGCATACTCAACTATATATTTAACAACATCCCAATTTAAAAGAGGCTCTCATCACTGAAATTCTATAGTTAAACTAGGGTTTGACGTATAAAAAATTGCATCAACTGTTTTTTTTGCAATTTTTTCAGTCATATCCATTTTAGCAGCTTTAACTGGAGCCGCTGCTGCATGGCAATATTGGCATTTATGATTACATCTAAGTGTTGTAACTACAATATGAAGAGAAGGTCAATAAGCTAAAAATTGATTTTTCTTTGCAAATGCGAGAGTCATATCTTTTTCATAATTGTCATCTTTTATAAATTTTTTTTCTAACAATTCATTATATTTTTTTCACTTAGTTATTTTACCATCAATAAAATCACCAAATTCTTTTTTAGTTAAAAAAGAATGCTTAGCTATATCATTTGTAATCAAATAATCATCTCCAAACTTTTTAAATCTGAAAAATCATGTGTTTTTGTTTAATTTATCTATTTTTTTTATGTCTATCATCTTTTATTGTTCATTATAAAGTCAAATAATATAGTTTGAAAATTCATTAAATATTTCATCAATTTCTGATTTATTTTCTCATTTTATTACTAAATTTCAATCTGAATATTCAATTTTTGCAACATCAGAAAAATCTATAATTGCTTGCGCAATTATATCTTTTTTATAAATACTATTATCAATTTTATATTTTTTTTCCATTTTTAATTAATTATTTAAAAACAAATTCCCCTATAATCCCCTTTATTAAAGGGGATGAACTGCATTTTTTCCTTTGTCTTATTCCCCCCTTTAATAAAGGGGGGTTAGGGGGGAATTTACTTTTTCTTTTTAAATTTTGCTTTTTCCTTCTCTACAGCTTCAACATCAATCTGTATATCAATTTCTTCTTCCAATTCACTCTCTGTTTCTTCCTCTATTTCCTTAAGTATTTTTTCTATTTCTTCTTCATCTATTTTTAATTCTGGATCATTTTCTATTTCTTTTAAAATTTCATCTATATCTTTATCAAAATCAATCTGGTTATCATTCTGATTATTATTTGTATCTAAACTAACAAAGGATCCTGAATCAAGACTATTAGATATTGCCGCTCCTACTATTTTCTCTCTAATATTTTTATTATCTTTTTCTAGTTTATCTCTTAAATACACAGCCAATAACTCATCAGAAAAATCAACTATTACATTTTCTGGATTCTCTTTACTATCTTCTCTTTTTGTAAATTGCACTATAATATTTTTCTCTTTATCTAACTTAAAAAAGAAATATCACCTATCTAAAAAATTATATGCAGCTTTTAAAACTATGCTTTTTTTAAATATTTTTGTATCAATTAATAATTCAAATTTTTCTCACTTTACTTTTTCCTTTAGGAATGCTTTCATAACACTCAAATTAACTATTAAAATTATTTAATAAAGTATATGAAAAAAAAAAATAAATTCAAAACAATTTTTGAATTTATTTTTTTAATTATTTGTTTACATCACTCAATTTCAACTGAACTAATGATTTTAACAACATATCTTCAGCAGCAATAAATTTTTCCATATCTACTTTATCTTTTGAATCTTTATATTTATTCATTAATTCCATTGCATCTTTTTTAGCTTTTTCAGCCTCATCTATATTTAAATCATCAACTGATACTAACATATCAATAAGTATTTTTACATTTGAGTTTGATACTTCTAGAATACCTCCTCATACTGCAAAATCTTTTTCTGCTTCTTTCCCTGCTTTATCAATATATACTATACTAACAATTGAAGGACTTAAAACTGAAACCAAAGGAGTATGATCATCTAAAATCGTTACTTCTCAAACTTTTGTTTGAGCTGTAACAGATTTTACATTTTCTGATTTAAATAGTTTTCATGTAAATGACAATATCTCTATTTTCATAATTTTTTATTATAATTATTATTCCTTTTATTCCCTCTCATCTAAGGAGAGGGTTAGGGTGAGGTTTATTTTTGATCCTTCTCATGAGCATCAATAACGTCTTGTAGTGAAGCTTTATATAGGAAGTAATTTTCACCAATATGATCAACATCACCATTTATAATTTTTCTAAAACCAGTAATCGTATCAGTTAATTTAGCATAAACTCATGGAGTTCAAGTAAATTGTTCAGCTACATAAAAAGGTTGTGATAAGAATTTTTGGATTCTTCTTGCTCTAGCTACAGTTAATTTATCTTCTTCAGATAATTCATCCATACCAAGGATAGCAATAATATCTTGTAATTCTTTATATTTTTGAAGTATTTGTTGAACTTCTCTTGCTACGTTATAATGTTCTTCTCAAACAACATCTGGAGCTAATACAGTTGATGTAGAATCAAGTGGATCTACAGCAGGATATATACCAAGTTCAGCAATAGATCTACTAAGTACTATAGTTGAATCTAAATGTGCAAATGTAGCAGCTGGAGCAGGATCTGTAAGATCATCAGCAGGAACATATACAGCTTGTACAGATGTAATTGAACCATCTTTTGTTGAAGTAATTCTTTCTTGTAATCAACCCATATCAGTTGCTAGTGTTGGTTGATATCATACAGCTGAAGGTATTCTACCTAATAGTGCAGATATTTCAGAACCAGCTTGAGTAAATCTGAATATATTATCAACAAATAAAAGTACATCTCTTTTTTCTCTATCTCTGAAATGTTCAGCCATAGTTAGACCTGTTAATGCAACCCTTGCTCTAGGTCCTGGAGCTTCATTCATTTGTCCAAAAACCATTGCAGTTTTATCAATAACTCATGATTCTTCCATTTCATGGTATAAATCATTACCTTCTCTTGTTCTTTCCCCTACTCATGCAACAACAGAATAACCACCATGTCATTGTGCTATATTATGAATAAGTTCTTGCATTATAACTGTTTTACCTACTCATGCTCAACCAAACAATCATACTTTACCTCATTTTAGCATAGGAGCAATCAAGTCTACTACTTTAATACCAGTTTCAAAAACTTCAGCTTTTACTGTTAGTTCAGAAAAATCTGGAGCTTCTCTATGGATAGGATCCATATTTTCAGTTTTTGGTTTTTCTTTATTATCAATAGGATCTCAAAGTACATTAAACATTCTACCAAGTACTTTTTCTCATACAGGAACAGATATAGGTGATTCAGTAGCAATTACTTCCATCCCTCTTTTAATTCCATCTATAGTACTCATGGCAATTGTTCTAACAACACCATCACCCAATTGTTGTTGAGTTTCAAGAACTATTTTTTCTTCACCTCATTTCACTTCTAATGCTTCATAAATTGAAGGAACATATCCCCCATCAAATTCAACATCTATTACTACTCAAATTATTTTAGTAATTTTTCAAGTATGTACACTCATTTTTAACAAATTAAAATTTAAATTTTTATTATTTTTTATTAAGAACCACAACTACCGCACCCTCAAACTTTTTCAAAAGTATTAGCTCATTCACATTCAGGACATTTTCTAGGTTTACATCTAGATTCTTTTTCTAAACCACAACCTGTACATTTAAAATTAGTCATATTGTTTTTTATTAAAAGTTATTTTTTTATATTTTTGACTTGATTTCTAATATTTATCTTAATAGTTTCTCTTAATATTTTAGCTTTCTCAAATAATTTTTTATTTTCACTAAAAGAATTTATTCTATCTCTTTTTTCCATATTACATTATAATTTAAAAATTATTTTTTTATTTCTTTACCTATTTTTATATCAAGTTTTCTAGTTTTTTCTTTTTTTATTTTTTTATTTTCCTCTTGTTCCTCTCCTCAAGGAGAGGTTAGGTTAGGTTTTTTTTGTTTATAACTACTATTCTTAACTGGTAAAAAACAATATTTTCTAAAAATTAAAGAGAATACTAAGACTAATACAACTATTGCTATTTGAATATTTGCGAATCTTGGATCTGTATTTAACCAAATTTCTTGTCATAATATAACTAGGATTGTAGGAAATACAAATGAGAAAGCTATAGAAGCTAGTAATACATAAAAAACATAAAATATTGTATTTAATACTATTCTTTTATAATTCATAAGATAATTATTATAAAATAAACAATTATATTGTATTACAAATTAGCCATTTGTAAAGCCTTAGTCTTTCATAGATTCTACTCAACTAACAATTTCAGATACTTCTTTTGTAATTGCAGCTTGTCTAGCTTTATTATACTGAAGAAGTAATCTATCAGCATATTTATTTGCATTGTCTTTTGCATTTTTCATGGCTATCATTCTAGAACTATGTTCTGATGCTTTTGATTCAATCAAAATATCAAAGAACATTGCATCAACTAGCATTGGTAAAACTTCATTAATCAACTCTTCAACCGTAGGTTCAATAGTATAATTTAAAGTTTTATCATCTTCAGTATATTTATAATCTCTTCACAAGATTGTGCTAAAATAATTTTCTATACTTTCATCAGTCAAAGGTAAAAATTCTCTAGCTACAGGAATTTGTTTAATAGTATTAACGTAATAGTTATAAAAAACAACTACCTTGTGATACTCTCCAGTTGCAAATTTTTCACTAATAAATCTAGAAACAGATTTTGAAAAACCATAGTTTATATTATCAGAAAAATCTTCAGAAAAATCAGCTATAATATTATTACCTGTTCTAGCAATAAATTGGCTTCATCTTTTTCATAAAGAACAAAAATCAATATTCTCATCATGTTTTTTCATATATTCATTAACTTTTTTCATCACATTGATATTATAACCTCAACAAAGTCATTTGTTAGAAGTAATAATTACTCAAAGTGTTTTTGTAGATTTTGGATTTTTATTAAAAAACACAGTTTCAGAAAGACTTTCATTTAGATTCATAAATGCTTCTAAGATTCCTCTTATATATTCTTTCTTTTGAATTGCTAAATCTTGAGCTTTTTTCATCTTTACAGTTGAAATAAGCTCCATTGCTTTAGTTATTTTCGCTGTATTATTAATAGAACCAATTCTTCTTTTAATTTCTTTTCAGCTTGCCATAATTTATGTTTAAAATTATTTATTTAATTCCACAACCTTCCCTATAACTTCTTTTAGTTTAGTTTCAGTTTCTTCAGTTATTGCTTTTTCTTTATTTATAGACTCTAGAATAGTTTTATCATCATCTAAAGTTAAATATAAATCAGCTTCACATTTTTTAATTTTTTTAACATCAACTTCATCAAAATGTCATTTTGCTCCAGCGTATATTGCACAAACTTGTTTAGCTACAGTAACTGGTTCAAATACACCTTGTTTTAATAATTCCATCATTCTTTCTCATCTTTCTAGTTGCGCTCTAGTTGCAGCATCTAAATCAGAAGCAAATTGTGAAAATGCTGCTAATTCTCTAAATTGAGCAAGATCTAGTTTTAATGTACCAGATACTTTTTTCATTGCTTTAATTTGTGCTGAACCTCATACTCTAGAAACTGATAATCATACATTAATTGCTGGTTTTTGACCTGAATTAAATAAATCTGATTCTAAGAATATTTGACCATCTGTAATTGAAATAACATTTGTAGGGATATAAGCAGAAACATCACCAGCTTGAGTTTCAATAATAGGTAATGCTGTCATTGAACCATTTCAAAGTTCATCATTTAATTTTGAAGATCTTTCTAATAATCTAGAGTGAAGATAGAATACATCTCATGGATATGCTTCTCTTCCTGGTGGTCTTCTAAGTAGTAGAGACATTTCTCTATAAGCGTTTGCTTGTTTACTAAGATCATCATATATGATTAATGAATGTTCTTTATTAAACATGAAATATTCAGCCATTGCACAACCTGCATATGGAGCTAAATATTGCATAGAAGCAGGATCAGAAGCTCAAGCTGATACTATAATAGTATAATCCATTGCTCATCTTGATCTTAGTTCTTCTACTACTCTAGCTACTTTTGCTTCTTTTTGACCAACTGCTACATATACACATGTAACACCTTGTCATTTTTGATTTAATATTGCATCTATTGCAACTTGAGTTTTACCAGTTTGTCTATCACCAATAATAAGCTCTCTTTGACCTCTACCAACAGGTACAAGTGCATCAATTGCTTTAATACCAGTTTCAAGTGGTTCGTGAACTGATTTTCTATCCATTACACCAGTAGCAACTCTTTCTATTGGATAGTTTTCTTTAGAGTTAATTTCTCCTAATCAATCAATAGGATTTCAAAGAGCATCAACTACTCTACCTACCATTTCTTTTCAAACAGGTACTTCTAGAGTTCTAGCTGTAGCTTTTGCTTTTTCTCATTCTTTAATATCATTAAAACCTGAAAGTATTACTACTCAAACAAAGAATTCTTCTAAGTTAAGTGCAACTCATACTCATCCAGATTCAAACTCAACTAATTCGTTATATGCAACGTTTCTTAAACCAGAAACTTTTGCAACTCAATCTCATAAATAGAAAACTTCTCATACATTTTCTACTTCTGGATTAACTGAAGCTGAGTCTAATTTTTTCTCAACTTCGTTTATCACATTATTAAGTAAATCGTTAGCCATAATTGTATTTATTAATTAAAATTAAATTATTTTTTTAGTAAGTTATGAAATCTTAGGAAACTTAAATCAAGTAAATTATCATTTAAGTAAATTTTCATACCTCATTTTATATTATCTCTTTGCTTCATGTTAATCTCTGAATCTTTTACTTCAATATCAAATGTTTTTTTGTAAACATCGCGAGCTTTTTCTAAAACATAAGACTTATCCAAATCTCCAAAATATTCTACTGTGTATTCATTAATTCAATCAAAAGTGTTATGATAAATTTTTTGTCATCTTTTTCACACCTTTTTAACTAATCCCCTATACATTTTCAAATTTTTTAATAGATCTGTTAATTCAGATTTTTTTGCTTTTTCCAAGCTTTCTGTTATTTTTACCCCAAGGGCACTTGTTTTACTGCGCATAAATTATATTTTTATAGAATTAACTTCCTTAGTTATAAATTCTTTATTTGAAGTAGTATCATCAAATACTTTAGAGTTTATTTTTAATGATAAATCAAGAATTTTTTCTTTCATTGAATCAATCATTCACAATCTTTCTTTTTCTATATCATTTCTGGCTGAAGTTAGAATATTTTCAGCTTCTTTCTTAGCGTCAGACAAAACTTTTTCTTTATTTTGTTTTGTTAATGCTTCTGCATCTTTTTCCATACCAGATGCTTTTTGTCTAGCATCTTCTATCATTGCTGTAGATTTTTCATATGCTTCATCCATTTTGGCTTTCACATCTCCATCTACATTTCATAATTTTGAAAGAGTTTCTTTTCTTTCTTTTATAAGTTTTACTAATTTATCTCATAAAAACTTTTTAAATAAGAAAAATAATATTCAAAAGTTTACTATCTGAGCTAAAATTAACCAAATATTTAAATCCATTTTTTGTAATTTTTAAAAATTAAATTTATTAGCTTAAAATACTAAAAGCAATTATCATACCATAAATTGCAATTACTTCTACTAGTGCTAAAAACAATACCATAAATACTAAAATTTTATTTTTATTTTCTGGATTTCTACTCATAGCATCCATTGCTCATCAAACCAAAGCTCATTCTCATATTCAAGCTCAAAGTCATGTTAATCAAATAGCCGCTCATGCTCAAACTGCAGCTAATCATACAGCAGCATCTTTACCTAATATAGATAAAGCAACAACTAAACCATATATTGCAGCTGATTCTACTAATGCTATACCTAATATAGTAACAGTTAAAAAGAAACCTGCCATTTTGAAATTTCTACCCATAAAGTACATTGATTTTTGAGCAAGCATTCATTCTCATACTCATACTCATAATCATGCAAGTCAAATAGCTAATCATGCACCAATTGCTTGGTATCCAGATATATCAGCACTACCTAACATTTGAAGAGAAATAATCAAACCATATATTGCAGCTGATTCAACAAGTGCTAAAAATAAAATCATATAAGTCATTATTTTATTTTTATTTTCTGGATTAACATTCATTGCTTCAACAGCACCTCATACCATTTTTCATTCTCAAATTCATACTCAAAGTCCAGCAAGTCACACAGATATTCAAATTCATATAGCTGTTAATCAATCAAGTCAATCTTTACCTAGAATTTGTAAAGCTACAATTAATCAATATATAGCTGCAGATTCAACAAGTGCAATTCATAAAATTGTAACAGTTAAAAAGAAAGTATTCATTTTTGGGTTTTTACCCATCATTTGTAATGATTTATATATAAGAAGTCACTGTCAAGCAGCCACTCATAATCAAGCAAAACCTATTGCAAAACCAGCTCAAAGCGTAGGAGTTATCATAATATAATATTAGTTATTAAAAATAAATTAGTGTAATTTAGCAACCTTCACAAATATTGCAATAAGTAGCGGAAACACAAATGCTTGTATTAATGCTACCAATATTTCCTGAATATAAATTATTACAGGAGCAATTATTGGAAATTCAATATTTGTAAGAGTCATTGTTAATCAAGCTGCTGCTCACATAAGCATAGCTAGAAGTATTCATCAAGAAAACATATTTCAAAAAAGCCTAAAACTTAGTGAAACAATCTTAGCAACTAATCAAATTATTTCTAGTATTCATAAAAACATTGATATAACTATATCAAAAAATTTAACTACTAAAAACAATAACCAATCTATAGCAGCTGGAAGTTTTCATCTAGTATAAGGCACATAGTTTTTTCAAAATATAGGAAAATATTCATAAAAAAACTTAACTAATCATAAATTTTTAAATTGTTCAATAATAACAATAATCACTCAGATTACTGCCATAGCAATATTAAATTCTTTAGTTGCTGTTGGTATAACTATATAATGAGCTAAAACAGCATGTCCATGATCTAATCAAAAAGCAGGCAATAATATTTCTAAGAATACTCAAAAAAAGTTTGATATAAGTATAATAAAGAAAAGCACCGTAACATATAATTTTATCCAATCTTTTTCTGCACTTCAAAGTAAGTCTTCAAAAAAGTCATAAACTTTTTCAAACATCATATCAAAAAACACAACGAAATTAGATTTTGGAAAAGCTTTAAATGCAACAATAATAGACACTATAATTAATGCCTCAAATAATATCCCAATCATCACTGGATAATTACCACTTATTGCATAAAACAAATTTTCTCAAATATTTTTTAAATCCATAAAATTTTTATAACTTTGTAAAAAATCAACAAGCAGTATATTAAAACTTTATTAAAATGCAAATTAAAAAATAAGACTTTTTTTGGGGTGGGAAATAGGTAGAAAAAATAAACAAAATCTATCACTATTTTCACAAATCTATCAAAAATATATTTTTGTTGTTTAAATATGATAAATTAGTATTTTTTGTAAATCCACTTTTACTAATAAATACATACCTACTAACATTCATTTTTGATACAAAAGATTCTATTTGCTTATTTCATATTTGTTTTTTTCTATATTTCAATTCAAATATCCATTTTTTTCATCTATAAGTTTCACAATACAAGTCAATCTCATCTCAAATTTCAGTATAATAATTTTTCTTTATTATTTTAAATTTTGGTAATTTTATTCATTTCCACATTTTTCATTGATTTTGTTTTACCTCATAATAAAGCTCAAATTCCTTTGTTTTTCATAATTCTGTTAATGCCTTATTTAAATTTTCTTGTAAAATTTTAACCTGCTCATAATAAAAATCATTTTTAACATACTCATATTTTTCTATTCCACCATATGAATAAGAAATAAAGTTAGAAAATAATAAATCTTGAAATTTCCAGGTTTTTTCTTTTGTTTGAAATATCAAATCTATTTTTGATAATTGTTTTAATCAAAACAATACTTGTTGTGGTTGAATATGTATTTTTTTTGATAATTCATTCAATGTTAATCAATTTAAACTAAATGAAATTTCTTTTAATACCGACTTTAAGAAAATATTGTTTTGAATTTTTGAAAGACTCTCCTCTAATATATATTCATAATGAGTATATATAGCTCATTTTTGATCAAAAAGTAAACTACTTAAATTTTCTTCAAATGTTCCAAGCAAAGATAAATCTATTTTCTGTAATATCAAAGATAATAAATACGGATTTCAATTACAAGACCTAAATAAAGCAACTGATTTTTCTCTAGATAAATTTTTATTATATGTCTTAATCAAATCTAAACTAGACTCTTTATTAAAATTTTTTATATCATAAATATCAAAATGACTATACAATTTTTTCTTAGGATTTTGAATTAGATCTCTTAAAATAGTTGGATAAGATCAAGTAATTATATAAAAAACATTATACTGATTTTGTAATTCTGATCTAAAGATATCATCTATATTTTTTAATCCATTTAGTTTTTTAAACTCTAATATATCTTGAAATTCATCAAAAACTATTATAACTTTTTTTTCTTTTGATAATAATGTCAATAATTTTAAAAATGATGTAAATATCTCATAATTATCAGTTTTATTTAAGAATGTTTTATAAAATGAATAAAATTTTCAATCAAAAAATTCATGAAAAAATAAATCTAAATCAACATCAAAAAATGAATTATTAACAGATTTAGCATATTCAATTAATACATCATTACAAAAATTATAAATATTATCTTTTGTTTTACTTACATCAACAAAAACCCTACATACATCTAACTTTTTAGTATCAATATTATCAAGAAAATATTTTACTAAAAATGTTTTTCATATTCTCCTTAGTCATAAAAAAGCAACATGAGATGTATTTAACCATTTTCATAAAATAAAATTATCTAATTTATTTCTCAAAATATCTAGCTCATATTTTCTATTTACAAATATCATAAAAAAAGTGTTAAATAATAAGTTAATACTATTATAACACTTTTACATTATTTTTCAAAACATTTTTTTCAATTTACTTCAACTTAACACTCCCAGTATTTATCCCCGTATCAATATTAGAACTCTTAATTAAATCATTACTTATTGAGAAAGTATTATTCCCTATCCATAGTGCTCTTTTAATAAAACTGTCTCTGAAATTCCAATTTCTTGAAGAAATGTATTCTCAAATTGTAGAATCAGCATAACAATATTTTGGTACATACCTTCTACTTACTGGTTCACAATATTCTTCTCATGAAATAAGTTTATGACATTTTTCCTCACCAGTTGATCAACTGTATTTACTACAATCTTCTTTTCTTTTTTCTTCTATTCAATCATAATCAATATGACTAAGTCTGAAATTTTCTTGTATACCATTATCTTTATCAATAGTCATAATAACTAGACCTTGAAAAAAATCTATGTGCCTATATTGATCAATCTTATCATTTTTATATAAAGTAGCTGGAAGAAATAATTTTTTATCACTAGCTTTGTACATAAACATTCTAGGATTACTTAATGCTTCTGAATAACTTCCATATTCTCAAAAAGTCTTAGAAAATTTTTGCTTCACTAATATTCATTTATAATCTCACGTGTCACATTTTTCTTGCTCAGCAACAGTTAAATTAGAATCTCAACACTTTTTATCATAATTTATTTCATACAAATCAACTTTTACACCATCATTCATAATTCCTCCCCATTTATTTTCAGTAGTATTATATCATAAACCTATTAAATGATTTTCATCATATGGATGTAAATAAGTACTATAACCTGGTATTTTTAATTCTCATAATATTTTTGGATCACTTGGGTCTGCAACATCAATAGCATACAGTGGATCTACTTGTTTAAATGTAACTAAAAATAATTTATCTCAGATATATCTACTTGATTTAAATTGTTCTCAGTTTCAAAGATTTTTTAAGCTTCATTTTAAATCTAAATCTTTATCTAAAATATATAAATCTGTATGACTTTCATTGTCTACAGAATTCCATCTGTTTGTTTGAGTTAATATTCTGAAATTTTCTTTATATTCATCCATAGAATATTGTGTAAGTGGTCTACCTGGGATAATAGTTGAATCTTGATAAGACAAATCACTATTCTCTATATTTATTTTATGAATAAGAGTATTTGTTCCTCTAGGATACCAAGGAGCAAAACATCTAAATTTTGAAGAACATTTAAAATCATATGACTGATACATATGTGAAGTTAAATAAAGATTATCTAAACTCATATATATTTCAGAGTTAGATCCTGCTATTACATTTGTTTTTACAGGTACACTAGTATTTTTAGTATCTATAATTGAAATAATATTATACGAAGGATTAAAATCGAATTCTTTTAAAGTCTCTTCATCAGGTAAAACGTATTCTATCTCATTACACTTTGCAACATTTCAAGAAGTAATATTATACGGTAGATTTAGTCCTCTTAATTTTAAATTTTGTTTTGTCTTTACACTAGTTTTACTAATATCTATTTTTTGAGGCATCATTTTTTTTATATCCATTTCTATGTCATCAATTACTTCAAAATTTCTATATGGAATAGAAAAATTGTTATTACTAATAATATAAACATAATCTCATATTTTTCTTGATTTTCTTAAATCTCAGTCAGCTACATATAATTTAGATAAAACTGGATTTCTAATATCACTTGTATCAAAAACTACTGTATAAGTTTTTGTGTTTCTATTAATCCAATAACCATATTTTGAATAATTTGTATTACTATAACCACTAGAAATAATAGTTAATCTATTTGTTCAAATATACAAAACAGGACTATAAAAATTAGCTGGTAATTTTATTTTTTTAACTATTTGTAAATCATCAGCTTCTACTATATAAACATATTTATCTTTATCATTATAATAATAAATATATTCTCAATCTGTTTTCACTATATCTGATTCATCAACTCAATCTACTTGAGTATTTGTTTTTGAATAATCTCATCATGATGATGAACTACTTGAGTCAGATGATTCGCTTTTTTCCATTACAGCTCATTCCATTACAGAATCATCCATAGCCATATCGACATTCATTCAAACTGATTTATACATAGGCATTGGATACCCCCATCTTTTTTTATTATTTTTCCAATATTCTTTTATATATTTACCCATAACATTCTCTAATCCATCACAACTTTCAAATGATTTCAACTTAAAATCAAAGTCAAGAGCTTTTATTTCTTGCTTTTCAAGCTCATCTATAATAGATGTATCCTCTATATCTGTAGCAGAAACACTAGCTACTGAAAATATTGTAATAAATAACAATATTAAATAATTCTTTACCCCAAGGGTATTCCTTTCAGTGCGCATAAATATATTATTAAAAAAATAAGACTATTTTAGTTTAGTCTTATTTTTTATTTTTGCAATTTTTAATGATGATATCAAACACCCTTTTTTATACAATTTGCTCTATATATTTGCTCAAACAACATCATAATAGCTTGTGCATGTGGGAAAGTCATTGGAGAAAGAGAAATTTTTAAATCTATATTAAATTTTATTAAATCATAATCCACTCCGTATGCTCATCCAATAATAAATACAATGTCTGCGAATTGCATCTGTTTTTGCTCAATTAATTTTGCAAATTCTAATGTGTCTAACTGTTTAGAATCAATATACAAAAGAACCTTAAATCACTTAGTTTTTTCTAATTTTTTATTTAACTCTATAGATTCTTCTTTTATTATCTCATTTATATTTTTTCTTTTACTTGGTTTCAACTTAACAAAACCTACCTGTTTTCACAGTCTCTTCTTAAACTCTTTTATTGGCTCATCATAATGCTTAAATGAATCTACAAATGATATTATTTTGATCATATTAAAATTTAATTATTTTAGAGTCTTCTCATCTTGAAAGAAGTTCATATCCACCTTGTTCTATTGTTTTTGGTGAAACAACTACCCTATTTGGGATTCAGTACAATTCACAATCTCATGCTTTTTGTCCGAATCATACTTTTTTTCACATTCTATCATCTAAAATTACTTCTTTTCATTCATCTTCTAATTTGTTTGCAATTAAAGTAGCTTTTTCAATATTATCTTCTCATATAACTATTATATAATAATCAGCTGGAGCAATACTCTCAGGCCAAGCTATTCATTTTTCTCACATAAAATATTCAGCAATCACTCACATAAGTCTTGAAACTCATATACCATAACACCCCATAATCACATCTTGTTCCTTATTATTTTTATCAAGCATTTTTACTCAGAAAGGATTTGAAAATTTTGTTTCAAGTGGAAATATATTTCATACTTCTGAGGCTTGTTTTATTTCATGTTTTTCTGATTTACATTCACTACACTTAAAACCATTAAAATCTACAACTTCTTTATTATGAGAAACACCACAATCTGAACATATATATATATCATCCTCTCAAATAGGAAGAATTGTTTGAAATTCATGTGAATATTTATCAGTAAAAACTCATCCATCAGCTACAGTAATAAGAGTATCCTCTTCTATTCCTAGTCTAGTAAATATTTTCATGTAAGTTTTTTTCATTCACTCATAATACTCAGTAAATTCTTCATCTGTTAAATGGAAAGAATAAGCATCTTTCATTAAAAACTCTCTACCTCTCAAAAGTCATGACTTAGCTCTTTTTTCATTTCTATATTTATTTTGTATTTGATACACACAAGCCCCTGAATCCTTATACGAATTAATAAATTCATTCATTAATGGAACCACTATTTCTTCATGAGTAGGATTTAGTCTATAATATTTATCACCATAAGTTGGAACCTTAAAATATTCTTCAATATTTTCTCTCCCTGTTTTTTTCCAAACATTCATCGGAGAAAGTCCACTCATAAGAATTTCACTAGCTCAATAAGCATCCATTTCTTCCCTCACAATATTTTCTATTTTTCTTAAAACCTTCAGTCAAAGAGTAGTATAATTATATACTCAAGCCATAGTTTGTCTTATAAAACCTGATTGCAACAGTATACTAGTAGAAATATTATCACTAACCTTTGGTCTAGTTTTAATGGTCTTAAATGGAAAATTACTTAATTTTAACATTTTTTATATAAGTTATTAATTAATTTTGATGATTACTTATTACATCAACATAAAATATATTATTTTTTATTTCTCAAAACACTCTAAATTGTTTATTTATTCTAAAAGAATATATTCAATCATGCTTTGGTTGTCTTAATTTTAAATCAACTCTTTGAGAATTTCAATCTAACAATATTTTAGTAACCTTAAAATATTGAGATAATAATTTTCTTTTTATCAGATATTTTTCCCGTTTCTGATTTATTAATATTTTATTGATTTTGAACATATTTTTCAGTTAAATCAATAAATCAAGATCTATCTATTTTTCTAGATTCTAAAATTTCATCTACAAGTTTTTCAGGTAATTCATCTACATTTTCTTCTCTAAAATCAATATCAAAATCTTCATAATTCATTACTTTAGAAATATATAATTCTACAGATAAATTATTTTCTATAGCCTTTTGCTTTAACCTTTTTTCCAAAACTGGGTCTTTTATTACTAACATAAAAAAAACTTATAAAATATAATAATAAATTTATTTTATAAGTTTTATAAGGTTTGTAAAGCAAACATATTAACTTTTATCAACTATTTCATTTATTTTAGTTCTAGCATCTTCTAATTCAACAATTAAATTTGATCAAAAATTATTTACAATATCCGAAATATCCTCTCATTCTTGAGGTTTTGATCTTCATGTATCTACATCTACCATAATCTATATTTTATATATAACACAACAATTATAACACAAATAAAATAAAATTCAAATTTTTTATTGACTTTTTCATTTTCATGAATATAAACATTGCACTTTAAAATGTTTTTAAAGTAAGTTGTATAAAGTTTTTTCAAATTTTTTTCAAGGAGAATAAGATGTTAAACCCACAATTACCTAATGTTTCTGATATCAAAAAAAGCTTTTATATAGAAAAAATGTCTAATTTATCAGAACATTATAAAACTTTTGTTCAGTTTTTATATCAACTAGATAAATTAGTTGATACTTATAATATATGCAACAAGGAATGTGCGTTACTTAAGCACTTAAAACTTGAAGCAAAGAAAATAATTATTGATGAGGTTGCTATCTTTCTTGATACCCCCTCACATCAATGGGAATTTTCCTTGACTGGAAAATCATCTGAAAAACTAAAAGATTTTTTCTGCGATTTCTATGGAGAGTGTAACGAAGAGACTTTCCTTGAACATCATGAAAAAAATAAGCTGTTGTACGCAGCTTAAAAACAAAAACACAAGCAAAAAGGAGACCCCAGTATCTAAAATAGGTAAATACTGGGTAAGAATTAGGACTTTAAAAGTCCTTTTTTTGTGAAAAAAATCCTTAATTAGCACCTAACTAAAAAATGTGCTAAAAAGTTTTGACAATAAAAAAAAATAATATAAACTACTTAACAAGTCATAAAAAATACGCCCTGAAAGAAGTACTCTTGGGGTATGACAAAAATATTATATTAAAATTTAACATAAAAAAATATGTGAAAAATAATTTGAATTGATTTGGGTACTACTAATAGTTGTGTTGCTTTTATGGAAGGTGGTGAAGCTAAAGTTATACCAAATGCTGAGTGAAATAGAACTACTCCTTCGATAGTAGCAAGTAAAGATTGAGCTATTATAGTAGGTACTCCTGCTAAAAGACAAGCAATTACAAACCCTGCTGGTACTATATTTTCTGCTAAAAGATTTATCGGTAGAAAATTTGATGAAGTATCAGAAGAAATAAAAAGTGTTCCGTATGAAGTTGTAAAATGAAAAGGTGGAGAAGCTTTAATCAAATTTGATTGAAAAGATGTTAGACCAGAAGAAATCTGAGCACATGTATTAATGAAAATAAAAGAAGATGCTGAAAAATTCTTAGGTTCAAAAGTAACTGAAGCAGTAATTACTGTTCCTGCATACTTTAATGATGACCAAAGACAAGCTACTATAAACTCTGGTAAAATTGCTGGACTTGAGGTAAAAAGAATTGTAAACGAGCCTACTGCTGCTGCCCTATCTTATGGTGCTGGTAAAGGTAAAAATGAAAAAATTGCTGTTTATGATTTTGGTTGAGGTACATTTGATATCTCTATCTTAGAATTATCTGAAGAAGGTACTTTTGAAGTATTATCTACAAATGGGGATACTCACCTTGGTTGAGATGATTTTGATAAAAAAATTACTGATTATATTATTGAAGAATTCCAAAAAGATCAAGCAATTGATTTAAGAAATGATCCTATGGCACTTCAAAGAGTGAGAGATGAAGCTGAGAAAGCTAAAAAAGAATTATCGACTACTACTTCATATGATATTAATCTACCATATATTACTGTAGATTCAGGTGGTCCAAAAAATTTAATGATGACTATCACTAGGGCTAAATTTGAAGAATTAATTGGAGAATTAGTAGAAAGAAGTATAGAACCATGTAAAAAAGTATTAAAAGATGCTGGATTAAATGCTAGTGACTTAAATCAAATATTACTTGTATGAGGTTCAACTAGAGTACCTTTAGTAGTTTCAAAAGTAGAAGCATTCTTCGGTAAAAAACCAAATTCTGGTATTAATCCTGATGAATCTGTAGCAATGGGTGCAGCTATCCAAGCATGAATCATTGGTTGAGATGTAACTGATGTATTATTACTTGATGTTACTCCTCTAACAATAGGTATAGAAACTATGTGAGGTATCAGAACTGCTATGATTACTAGAAATACTACAATCCCTGCTAATAAAACTGAAACATTTTCTACTGCTGTTGATAACCAACCAAGTGTTGAAATCCACGTATTACAATGAGAAAGAGAAATGGCAGCAGACAATAAACCATTAGGTAAATTTATGCTTGACGGTATTGCTCCAGCTCCTAGATGAGTTCCTCAAATCGAAGTAAGCTTTGATATAGATGCAAACTGAGTATTAAAAGTAACAGCTAAAGATAAAGGAACGTGAAAAGAACAACATATCACAATCCAAGGATCAACTGGTATGGATGAAAAAGAAGTTGACGCTTTAGTAAAAGAAGCAGAAGCTAAAAAAGATGAAGACAAAAAGAAAAAAGAACAAGTAGATTCTAGAAATACAGCAGACTCTACTGTAGCACAAGCTGAAAAAATGTTAGCTGATAATGCTGATAAAGTAGAAGAAGCTGACAAAAAACAAGTAGAAGAAAAAATAGCTGCTGTAAAAGAAGTTCTAGGTAAAACAGATGCAACAAAAGATGATTTTGAAGCACCAACAAAAGAACTTAACGACACAATGATGCAAGTATGACAAAAAGTTTATGCTCAGCCAGGAGCTGAAGGATGATGTGCATGATGAACTTGCTCTGATGAACCTAAAACTGATGAAGATTGAGTACAAGATGCTGATGTTGAAACTGATGGTGATGATAAAGGAAATACTACAAGAGTTTAGTTAAATTAAAAAAAATTTGCTTTTTCATACAATCTTATATATAATAATTATACAAAGGTATATAATGATCTTGAGCAGATTGAAATACTATCTTCAAGAAAACAAAAAAAGTCTCTGTGAAAGACTTTTTTTGTTGTTATAATTAAAAACATATCTCTATTTTCAAGAAAAATATTATCAATATAACTAAAAAGTATATAATAACCTTTATGAGCATAATACTACCTCCTTATACTCATTAAAAAATAAGTAACTGATTATAAATAACCAGCTACTTAAGTATATACAAAATATAGACTTTTACAAATTTAATTTTATTTGACTTTTTTATTTTTTTACCTAAAACACTCTTACTTTTTAGGAGGAAGTATAATTTGGAATGTCGAATTACACAGCTTTCTATTATAATCAAACCGATCTCTCTCTAGTGTTGAATTACTTTGAGTCGTACATTGTAATTCCCAATGATTGAGCGGAAGCGATATAATACGTTAAGTCTTTTGACATTCCAATTTAGTTCCACATGTGTTTTTATACATGTGGAACTTTTTTATATCCCATACCTCTCCATAAAAGCTTTATTTTCTACTTCCCTTCACATGAAATCTAAAAATAATTCTGGAGCTTTTTTTCTAGTTCATTGTCATAGGATTGTGCTTAGAAATTTGTCTCATGTTTTTGGATCAAACATTCACATTTTTTTGATTCTAGAAAAAATATCTGCTTCAATTATTTCTGCCCATAGGTATGAATAATACCCTGCAGCATATCATCATGCAAAAATATGACTGAATTGGCAGTACATTTTGTAATCGTTTGATTTTTTGAATACCGAGTACTTGTTCACTATTTCAAGTACTTTTTTATCTAAAGCTTTAACATTTTTTGGTATATCTGAAGAATGCAAAGTCATATCTAAAAGAGTAAGCTCATTTTGTCTAGCTACAAAAACTCATGTCATGTATGTTTTGAGTTTATCAAGCTTGTCTAACATAGCTTTTGAAATACTTTTACCTGTTTTTATGTGCTTAGATAATTTTTCTAAACTTTCTCTTTCTCACACCCAATTTTCATGTATCTGACTTGGTAATTCTACAAAATCCCATTCAACTCAAAATCATGATAATTCACTGTGTGGACTTTCAGATAAAATCTCATGTAAAGCATGACCAAATTCATGAAAAAGCGTTTCTACATCTCTTAAATAAATAGTTGTTTTTCCTGAGTTTGCTTTTTGAAAATTACAAACATTTAATACCATTGGTACTTTTTTTGCTCATAAAAAAGTCTTTTCTCTTAAATTATTTGCCCAAGCTCATGATGATTTTGAATTTCTATAAAAAGGATCTAAAAAATAATAAGAAATTAATTTTCCTCACTTATATATTTCATATAATCTAACATCATCATTATATAATTCCTTTTTTACTTGTTTAATTTCAATAGAATAAAAATCTTTTACAAATGTGTGTAAATAATTAATTACATTTTCAAGTTCAAAATATTCTTTTAGTTTTTTATCATCTATTTTGTATTTTTCTTCCTTATATTTTCTAGAATAAAAAGTAACATCACATGACTCTATTTTTTTTATTTTAAAATATTTCTTTAATGTATCTAGCTCTTTTTCTGCCTTTTCTCTAGCTCTTTTAGATATTCATTCTACTAAACTAAATACTTGCTTTGGTGATTCAGCCATTTTAGAATTTAAACTAAGTTCAGCATAATTTTTATAGCCTAAAATTTTTGATTTTTCTTTTTTTAATTTTAATATTTCTAAAATATTTTTTCTATTATCAAATTTTCATTCTGAAGCTGTTTTGTTTCTAATAGTTTCAAAATCTTTTCTAATCTTTCTAGAAGTACAATATTTCATTATAGCACCATAACTCGTAGGATCAGCATCAAATAAATATCATTTTTTTTGTTCATCATCAAATTTATACTTCTTATTATAAGCTTCTAGAGTAATTTCAAGTACCTCTTTTGGTAAATCTTTAATAACTTCAAAATCAGTAATTGTATATTCAAAAGTTTTTTCATCATCTACTATATTATTTGAAAAAACGTCTGATAATTTTCAAAGTTTTTTATTTATTTTTTTAAGTTTTTCTTGATCTTTTTTATTTAAATCTATTCATCTATCCTTAAAAGTTTTTATTCTAATTTGCATTATTCTTTTTTGATCAGAATCCAACTTACAATTATCATTTACATATATTAAATGCTCAAAATAATCTCTAGAATAAGATATCTCGTGCATGAAATCATATAACTTTGGTCTAAATTTATTGATTATTTCTCTTGTTTGATCAGTTCCATTTACTTTATCCAAATGACCTAATAATCACCAAAAATAATCAAGTAAACTCTCCTCTTCAAAACTATCAAATGTTAACTCTTTGTTTTCCATTAACAATAAAGTATTAAACTTTTGTTTTTCTTTTTTTAATAAGTCTTTTAGTACATCTAATGCTACATCTAAAACTTCTTCTGAAAAAAGAAATTTTAGGTTTGGAAATTCACTTTTCTCTAATTCTTCAATTATTTGTTTTTTAATTTTCATTGTTTTGTTTATTTTTTTTAATTTTTAGATAGAATGATTTTATAATATTAAAATAATAATTCAAGAAATAAATGAAAATAATTCCAAAAATTGAATCTTCATGGGGAAAAGTACTAAAAGATGAACTAAATAAATCATATTTTGAAAAAATAGAAAAAAAATTAAAAAAAGATAAAGAAAACTTAATAACTATTTACCCAAAAAAAGAAAATATATTTAAAGCCTTTGAAAAAACTCCCTTTGATAAAATAAAAGTTGTGATTATATGACAAGATCCTTACCATGGAGAATGACAAGCTCAAGGTTTTTGTTTTTCAGTTCCTAAATGAACTAAAATACCTCCTAGCTTAAGAAATATCTATAAAGAATTATGAGAAAAAAGTATAAATTGAGATTTAACCAACTGGACTGAACAAGGTATATTTTTATTAAATGCAATTCTAACAGTACAAGCCTGAAATCCAGCTAGTCATGCAAAAATTGGTTGGGAAAAATTTACAGATGCAGTTATAAAAACAATTTCTAATGAAAAGAAGTGAGTAATATTTTTGCTTTGGTGAGCTTTTGCTCAAGGTAAAGAAAAATTAATAAATACTAAAAAACATACTGTTTTAAAAACAACACACCCTTCCCCTTTTTCAGCACACAAATGATTTTTGTGAAGTAATTGTTTTAAAGATGTTAACAAAATGTTGAAAGAAAAGTGAGAGAATGAAATTGATTGGAGTATATAGATATTTAATAGACATTTAATATAAATTTGACATAATATATTTATATTATATATTTGTGTTATTTATTATTCTATAAATATAATTATGCTAACCACTACTTTTGAGAATGAAAAAGAAACTTGTAATGATATATATGAAGTTTTATGACACTCTATTGTTTTTAGATCTTTAATTGAATGCGTATTTCCTGAATTAATATGTGAGTTTTCTCTTGAAAATCCAAAAAAAAGAGAAGATAGAGAAAATTTTTTAAGTAAAACAAAAAATACACAAAAAATTTTAGATTACTTTAGTCAACAAGATAAATGGCTTTTATTTGAAGAAGTATTATTATGACTTTATGAAAAACACAAAGAAGCTTTAAACCCAAATGAACAACAAAAAAATATGCTTTGAATTGCTATTAAAGCAATTAAAGAATATATATCTATACTAAATAATGAAACTACAAATACATCAAATTTAGCTTTAACAAAAAAAAGTGACACAATCGTAGGATGATTAAAAAAAAAATTTTTAAAAATAATAGCAGAACAATTAATTATTAATAAATCAAAAGATTCTACAGAAAGAACTATTATATCTAGCCTGGAATGATTTACTGCAACTGATTCTTCCTCAGAATGAAAAACAGAAGAGCTTTTTGGTAAAAAAATTTCTAAAGTTTGATGAATATATATTGATGTTGAAACAAGAACACCTATTATAATTGAATGAAGATATACAATAATTAATAAATTTCCTAGATATAATCAAATAACTGTGGTAATTTATGATACTCATACAGAAGAAGAAATGACTGTCTTATTAACTTCAAATTTTGAAATTGCAAAGGATGAAGAATGATCTATAATTAGAGAAAATGTTAATAATATTAAAAAAGATTTTTTTGGAAAAGAATATTTTAAACATTTAGTTACAACAAAACATTGAGATAATTGAAAAATGGACCACTGTAAATTTTTAACAAAAAGCTGACAATCCCTAAAAGATAATACTTCATGAAGAATTATTGAACATCTTGTAATATATAATTTTTGATGTTATATTGCAACAGTTATTGATAATTGAAATAGTAAAAAAATAATTTTAAATAAAAACCTAGAAGAAGTTACTTGATTAAAAAAACTTTGAATTAATTTTTCTAGATTTATGATGAATTAATTTGTCTAGATTTATATAGTTATTTTAACCTAATCTGCTTAGAATTGTTAGAAGATATCACACTTTTTCATGTTTGTTTTTCTATAACGTTTCTTGCTTCTTTCGCTGCTTTTCAACCAACTTGAGCAACTTTTTTATTTTCTTCTATATTTTTTGGTTTTTGTTCTTTGGAAATCTCAGTAGTTGATGCTTCAGCTAGCATATTCAAAACTAATTCAAGATTTGTCATGTTGTCTCTTAGGTTTTCTTTTTTGAGATCTTTAAATTGTTTATACTGTTTTACCGATTTTCATGACCATGCTTTTGTTATTTCATCTGTTAATATTGCATACTCTAAACCTTCTTTAACTCATCTTGTATCCCATTCGTCAGTAAGTTCTTTTCTTACTTCAATACTTTTTAAACGTTGATTAATCCACTGTTTCGAATAACCTTTTTGTAAATAAGTTTTCATAGCTCTATCCATAGCCAATTCTGGATCCTCTGTTTCTTCTATTCTTTCATATCATATTTTTGCAAGCCATAATTTTAATGGCTCTGTTTTTTTAGATGGAATTGATTGAATAAGTCTTAAAATTGTTTCTGTATCAGAAACATCTGTTTCTCTCATTTTTCAATCAATTGCTAACAATTTCAAACGGCTACAATTTGTAGCCACTTCACTTCATTCTTTTTTAAGTCTAGTTTTTAATACACTCCAATATTTTCTTGGATTAGAACTTTCCGTTAATACTTCAATTATATCAACAACAGAAAAATACCAAAGTTCTTTTTCCTTATCCCATTTTCTACGAATTTGTTTATCATTAAACAAAATTAATGAATTTCCTTTTTTAGTCATTTTTATTAATAATTATTTAAATTTTTTAAAATTTCCTCTGTCTTCCTAGAATAACTAATTCCTACAAAAGGAATTTCATAGACCTGTGACAATATAATCGAATGCAATCTCATTGCTAAACATATATCAAATTCTTTGTAGATATATTTTTTGTATACTTCTTCCATAGAACTTATAATCCTAATTTTTTCATTTATTCTTAAAAATTTACTTAAAAATAAATAATCATTAGCTAATCTGTCTATTTTGTGAAAACTATGAGGTAATAGTATTACTTGTCCTCACTGCTCTAAAATATAATTTATTATTTCATTTATTCTTCCTTCTTCCAATTTATCACCCACTATTCCATTTTTATCACTCAAATATCATTTTCTAAGAGCTAATGCTATTTTTTTTCATTCTAAATCTATATCACTCAAATCATTAACAGAAAATTCTAATGAATTAACTTGTTTAATTAAAAAACTTTGTTTATGTTTTTTATTTACATCATTAAAAACTGGATCTTGTACTATTTTAGAATTAATTCATAGTTCAGTTAATAACTGACTACTATATTTATCTCTAACTTTTATACTATTTGCCTTTTTAAATATCTTTTTTATTTTTTTGTAATTATTTTTATCATTTATATTAATTCATACTGCAAAAAAATTAATTTTTTTTCTAAATAATCTAAAAATATTCGTTCTAAAAATCCAAGAATCAAGAGGATTTTTTGTTGTTTGTTTTTCTGTGTCATAAATAATTCCACCTCAACCTATAACTATTAAATCACTTTTTGAAACAGTATTTAAAAAAGCAAAAAAATTACTAATATTTCTGAAAATATTTGATGCCTTTTTTATTCATATAGGAAAATATTCCTTGTAAATAATATTAGATTTTTTAAAAAATGGATTTTTGTAATCATAAGAAAAAACAACAAACTGAGTATCTTTTCAGTACTCTGCTTCTAACATTTTTATCTCATTTTTTAATATAAGCTCATCTCCCAAGTTTTGTGCTCAAATTGATGCGAATATTGATATTATCATTCGTTTTTATATTAGTTCTAATTTAATTTTAGCATCCAATCATACTAATATTTTTGACAATGTTGTTAAACTTATATTTGCATTTCAGCTTTCAATTCTTGCAATAACTGATTGAGTAGTTCATGCTCTTTTTGCCAATTTTAATTGAGAAAAATTTCGTTTTTTTCTTATTTTTTTAATCTCTTCTAATAACATATATTTGAATTTTTCCTTTTCATAAAGTTCTTTTAATTCAGGATCTTTTGCAAATGCTTCCTTTTTATGTTGTTCATGTGTATAAAATTTCATAATCTATAAATTATAATGTATAAATATATAGCATATATGCTATATATTACTAATTTTTTATTTTTTTCAAAATCTTTTTATAAAATTCTTTTTATATTTAATTATTTTATTTAAAATTTCTCTTTTTAATTTATTATCCTTCTTTATAAATCAATCTAATAAAACAATACTATTTCAAAAATATATAAAATAAAAAACTCTACAAATATTACTTTGATCTTTGATTCTTAATTCATAAATTTTTTCTTTTAAATATTTAACATCATCAACAGAAAGTTTATCATAAGCCAGTAAATCAATTTTAAAATATATTTTTGTTAATAATTGTTTATTATTTTTCTTTAAAAAATTATAAAATATAATTAATGGCTTTTTTCAATTTTCCTTTTCGTAATATATTATATCTTTCATTTCCTATATTTTATTATAATAATTAAATCTCCTCCTTCTTCCTAAAACTCAAAGCCTCTAATATATGTTGTTTTTCAATATTTTTCACTCCCTCTAAATCAGCTATTGTCCTAGCTAATTTCAATATTCTAAAATAAGCTCTAGCTGAAAGATTCATATTTGTAATTGCTTGTTTTAAAATTAAATGTGTATCATCATCCAGTTGACAATATTTATTTATTTCTTTTGTTCACATTTCTGAATTGAAAGTAGTTTTTGTTCATGAAAATCTTTCTAATTGAAACTCTCTTGATTTTTCTACTCTTTGTTTAATATTTTTAGAATTTTCTCAAGCATTATAATTTTCTCATACCTTAAATTTTTCTACTTTTACTTTGGGTACATCTATAAACATATCTACCCTATCAATTAATGGTCATGAAAGTTTTCATCTATAATTTGCTACCTGTCTATGAGAACAAACACAATCCTTATCAGAATCAGTTAGGTATCAACAAGGACAAGGATTCATAGATCAAACCATGATAAATTGAGCTGGATAAGTATAGCTTGCATTTATTCTATTTATTGTGATAGTTCCATCTTCAAGTGGTTGTCTTAGTACCTCTAAAACTGATTTTTCAAACTCTAAAATTTCATCTAAAAAAAGCACTCATTTATGAGATAAACTTATTTCCCCAGGTCTAGCATTTCTTCATCAACCAACAATACTCACACTTGACGCAGTATGATGAATTGTTCTAAATGGTCTTTTAGTAATGATAGGATTTTTTGCACTTAAAAGCCCTGAAATGCTGTATAGTTTTGAAACATCAATAGCTTCATCTATACTCAAATCAGGTAATATTGTAGAAAAAGCCTTACTAAGCATTGTTTTTCAACTTCCAGGAGGACCATCCATGACAATATTATGTCCTCATGAAGCTGCTATTTCTAAAGCTCTTTTTGCATGTTCTTGTCCTAAAATATATTTAAAATCAAAATTACTATTTAAATTAAATGATTTTTTTCACTCTTTTACAAAATCTAATTTTTCTGCTATTTCTAAATCCATTCACCCATTAAGCATTTGTTTAACTTCTCATAAATTATCAACTGCTATAACATCAATACCAGGAATCACAGAAGCTTCTTTTGCATTTATTTTTGGTACAAATATTCTTTTAAATCATTTTTCTTTTGCTCATATTGTAGCTGGAAGCACTGAAGCTACTTTTCTAAGTCTTCAATCAAGTGATAATTCTCAAATAAAAACAGAACTATCTATATACTTTTCATCTATAAATCACTCATTTAATAATATTCAAATTGCTATTGGTAAATCAAAACTCGGACCAACTTTTTTAATATTTGCTGGTGCTAAATTAACAGTTATTCTAGTCATTGGAAGCTTGTTTCAAATTGACTTAATAGCCGAACGCATTCTCTCCTTACTCTCCTGAACTCCTTGATCAGGTAACCCAACTATTGTAAACTTTGGCATCCCATTATTAATATCCACCTCTATCTCTATCAAATCAGAATGCAATCAATTAACCGTTATAGAATTTACTTTCGATATCATAATACGTATTGTTAAAAAAATATAAGTTGTTATATACAAAATATACTCTCACTATATACTTTTAAAAAATATGTCAAATTAAATTTTGAAAAATGAATTTTTTAGTTATATTATAGACATTAATTAATAATTATGTAAACATGAAGAAAATATTAGCACTTATGATACTATCTTTTGTATTAACTTCTTGCTGGAATAATACTGAAGATACTTCCGTAGTTGAAGACAACACTCCTGTAGTTGAAGATAATACGAATAATGATTCAAATACTGAAGATAATATTCCGGTTATAAATAATAATACAGATACTACTGTTATAGATGATAAATCTACAGATACATGAAGAAATTCTGATATTACTCCAGAAACAAATAGTGCAGATGAAGAAATTTTAGAAGATGAAGTTAATGCTTTATTGGATGAATTTATTGATTCTTTAGATAACTATGATAAATAAAAATATCACTGAAAATATAATTGCACAAATAAATAAAGGAAACAAAAAATCTCCTTTTTTGTTTTTAGGTAAAAATTCCGAAATACTTAATTCAGAAATTAGGAATCTGTGACTTGATTTGCTAAAAAAATATGAAATTCCCAGCTCATACTTATATGTTTTTGAAGACAATTGAGAAAAAATCAAAATCTGAGACATGAGAACTTTCACAGAATTTTCTAACTCAAAACCTCCCTATAAATTTCAAATATTTTTTATAGAAAATATTTCTAGATTTACTATTTGAGCGGCAAATAGTTTACTAAAATTTTTTGAAGAACCAGATGAAACGAATGTTATATTTTTAACTAATCCCTCTGAAAGCTGAATACTTGATACTATTCTTTCCAGAGTACAAACTATTTCGGTTTGATGATCTAGTACAGTTGAAAAAGATAATTTTATTTTTAGTATGCTGGAAAGTTATATAAAAGAAAAAAACACAGAAATATTGTCTTATTATTTTAGAAATAAACTTGAAAAAGAAGAATATATTAATTTCCTAGAAAATCTAATAATATATGCAAAAGAAAATCTAGTATTCATAGATTTTTTGTCTGAAATAGATGAAGATATAAATGCAATTAAACAAAACAATGTAAACGCAAAGTATGTTGTTGATAAGTGGTTGTTGAGGATATAGAAAAAACTAGTATTTTTTATAAAAATTATTATAATAAATCATATATTATATTTCTAAATAATAAACTTGATATGAACTTTAAAAAAATAAAAGCCTTTACTTTAGTAGAACTAATAGTAGTAATCACAATCCTAGCAATTTTATGAACGATAGCATTTATATCACTACAATGATATAGTAAAATAGCTAGAGATAGTGTAAGAATTAGTGACCTTTCAAATATTGAAAAACAATTAGAAATAAGAGTTACTATTGGTTGAAAACTTCCTATTCCTGAGAATAAAGTTGATATAACTGCTAGTTGAACTATTATAAGTTACCAAGGATATGCTTGAGAAAATACCTTAAATAATATTTGAGTACACAATTGATGAAAAGATCCTTTAAATGATGAATATTATACATATGTAACAAATGTAAATCTAAATAAATATGAGATACTATGATTTTTAGAAAACCAATTAGAAACATGAATAAATAATAATATAGAATTATTGTCTAAATGATATGCAATTGATTATACTACAAGAATTCCTATAGTTAGATGAAATAATATATGAGTTTTATTATCAAGTATAGATATGGTACCTATACAAAAAACTTCTACATCAGTTGATGTTATCAATACTACAACTGAATATAAAGTATATTTAAATAATAGTGATGATTGAATTATAACTGGTACATGAAATGTTTTAGAGGCATGATTATATCATAGAATAAATGAAATTTGAAGTTGTAATACTATACTAAAAAATTGAAAATCAATATGAAATGGTATTTATAAAATTGATCCTGAAAATGATTGAATTTGATTTAATGCTTATTGTGATATGGTTACGGACTGAGGAGGGTGGACATTATTAGTATCTCAAGTTGAACCTAATTATTTTTCTGAGGAAGAATCTGAATATTATGTTTCAGATGGTGTTTGATTAGTAAATAAATATTCTATTATGTGAAAAAGAACTTTATTTGAACAAAATGGAAAATATACTTTTTTATATAGAGATGATTCGAATAATGAAGATAGATGGCAAATAATACATAAAAATTGAGATATTTGAGCATCAGATTGAAATTCAACATGAGAATGTGTATTTTGAAATAATTACTGAGTATGAAGTAAAGATCATTATTGAAGTAAAGAATATTGCATATATACATATTGATTATCAACATGAAAATATGTACTTTATGATTGAGATAATATAAATACTTGGTATTGATGAATTGTAAATTTATCCTCATATGCCACATATGGTTTTGTTACTTTTAATTGGAAAGATGAAAATAATTGGCAAAATGTTTGAAGTACAAAATATTCTTTTTGGGTTAGATAAAAAATTATGAATTATAAAGCATTCTCATTAATTGAATTAATAGTCTGAATAACCATCTCCATGATATTGATGGTATCTGTTTGAGTGTTCATAAACAACGGAATGCAAAATATTTTCTCTCAACAAAAAGTACTAGAAAACACAGACAATTTCACTTATTTTGCTGATAATTTACAAACAAGTTTCAATCTAATACAATCTTGATCATTTGCTCCAGTTACAACTGCTTCATGAATAATCTTCAAAAGACAACAAAATTACTGAGAATGAGGTTTTACCTATATTTGAACAGGAATGTTAGATAAAGTATACTGTTTAAGCTGATCAGAAGATACTTTAACAAAGGCTATTTACATCAAAAACTTTATCCCTTTTGAAGAACAATGAGAAGATATTTTTAATTATGATTATGATCTAATATTAACATGAAGTACTACTTGATATGTTTCATATCAAAAAGAACATGTTGTAAAAGATACTTGATGAAATATAGTAGTATGAAAATGAATATTCTGAGATAAATTTACTGAATGAGCAGATTGAGATGAAATTTATTTAAATTCCCCTACATGACTAGCAAAAAGCTGAAGTCTATTATTTATTTCTGATACATTAAACAATAGAATTTTATATTTAGATTGAAATAAAATACACTTATTACTAGATGAATCCGATTGACTAAATGAACCAACTTGACTTTATCATGACTGAGATGATTTATATATCTCAAACAGCTGAAACTGAGAAATATTAAAATATTCTAGTAAAAGTGTAAATCCTTCTGAATTAACTATGACATGATTTACGGAAAACATAGACGGTATTCATGTTTCTTTTTCATGAAGCAATACTCCAGATTTAGGTAATTTATGAACTTGGGCAATTACATGAAACTCAACAAATCCAAATTATATAACAGGATCAACTGATGAATTAAAATATTATTTTGTTACTAAAAACTCTACATCAAATCAATGATCTTGCTTATGAAATGAAATAAAATATTCAAATTGAAAACCTAGTATTTATTGTGTTAATTCTTGAAGCTGACAAACAGCTAATTATCCAAACAACAATATATCTGAAATAAAAATATCAAATTTATCTTGATTAAGTAATACTTGAAGTTATTATGTAAATCTAAAACTATTTAATTGAACTTTTGAAGAATATTCTGAATATTTCCCATATTTTACACAATGAGATAATGATTTAACTACAAAAGAAGATAATATTTTAACTATTCATAAATCATGATTAAATTACCCTACTTGAATATGGTGAACATGAGATTCTGATTTTAGAGAATTTTGAGATTGAAGTTATTCAAACTTAGATTATCATAAAACTGATACTTTATTAGACACACCAGTAAAAGAATTAAATATCACAAATAATGCTAATGATTTGATGACTATTATTTTAAAATACTATAATAGATATAATTGTTACAATTTAGATGATAATGCGCAGAGGACATTTTTGTTAAAGAAAAATTTGAAATAAATAGAAAATGTTATATAATGTATATATCTCATGTAGCTATGGGAAATAAAATAAGAAAAAGAGAAGCCGACCGCTTCTCTTTTTCTATACTTTCTTTTTTCTATTACGTTTTGTAATAGTGAAAGCTAGAATATATTCTTTCTTTTTGAAAGAAACATATATTCTCATGTAGCTATATTATTAAGAAATAAAATATGCTTCCAAATATAGAAAGCATTATCTTTATACTAATAAAAAATATTTTTACAAAACTTTATATATTTTTTATACACTTTCTCAACTTACTATCAATAAATTTAAGCAATTCTTCCCTAAAAACCTTCTTATCAAATTTCAAAGCATGTTTTCTTATTTCATCAGAATCAAAAGCCATTTTTTCAAACTTTTCTATTGCTTCATTTAATGAACTAACTGTTTGTTCTTCAAAAAATATTCAAGTTTTTCATTCAACTACTGTCTCTAAAGCTCATCATTTATTATATGCTATCACTGGTGTTCAAGAAGCCATTGATTCTATTGGAACAAGTCAAAAATCTTCTTCTGGTGGAAATAAAAATGCTTTTGCTTGTCAAAATAATTTATTTACTTCTTCCCTAGAAATATTAAATTTCCATTCAATATTATCTTTACTTTTCTTTTTTAATTCACTATATAATTTATTATCTGTATTTGTTACTAAAACAATTTTTTTTCAGTTTTCATTAAAAGTATCAACTATTAAATCAAATTTTTTGTATGGGATACATCTTCAAACATATAGATACAAATCTTCTTTTTTAGTTTGTAATTTAAATTTATCTGTATCAACGCATGGATAAATCACCTCTGATTCTCTCCCATAATATTTACTTATTCTACTACTTGTATTTTTTGAATTAGCTATGAAAAAATCTGGTCTTTGTGCTGCTACAAAATCCCATTGTCTAAGTTTAGTTATAATCTTTGGAGCAAAATATTTTCAAAAGAAATTTAAAAACCCAAACTCCATCATATTCAAATATTCGTGATAATGTGACCAAAAATATCTTGTAGGAGTATGACAATAACAAATTTGAAGAGTATCTGGTTTTGTAATTATTCACTTACTCTCAGCCGAAGTACTAGAAATAACAATATCATACTCACTTAAATCAAAACTTTCAAATGCGAGTGGTCTAAGAGTTAAAGCTAGTTTATGAGATTTTTTAAAAAATGGTAAGCGTTGTATAAAACTAGTAGTGATTTTCCTTCACTTAAATACAGGATTATCCTGTTGCCAAAACACAGACGTAAAAATATCAGCATTAGGAAATATCGCGATTAACTGTTCTAAAACAATCTCAGCTCATCACCAATCTTTTATCCAATCACAGACTATTGCAATTTTTTTATTATCTAGACTTTGCATTTTTACTTATTTTCTTTAATATTATATTTATAATAAAACATAAAGAAACATATGCAAATCTTTTGAATAAAACTAGATAATCTGAAATATAATAATTTTCTAAAAAAAATAACAAAACTAGAAAAACAAAATATAGTTTTTACTCCAAATCCTGAAATATTATTAAGAACTAAAACTGATAAAAAATTTAAAAAATTATTATTAAAAGCCAATTACCTAACTCCAGATGGAATAGGTCTTTATATTGCTTTTCAAATTTTAGATAATTCTTTACCAAAAATAATAAATATTTTATTATTACCATATTTTTTCTTCAATCTATTTTTCAGAAGAAAATATTTGTACAATAAATATTGAGATAGAATCTGTGGAAGTGATTTAACATACGATATAGTAAAATTTGCAGAAAAAAATAATATAAAAATAACTATTATTGATTTATATAATCCAACAGACACAAAAAAAGTAGAATCTCAAAAAGTATTTCCAGAATTAATTAGTAAAAAATTTCCTAAATTAGACTTTAGTTATTTTATTTATAAACCTGATAGAAAAGAAAGTATAATAGAAAAAATATCAAAATCTAATTCACAAATACTATTCTCTACTCTATGAATGAAAAAACAAGAAGAATCAGTTGTAGAAATAATGAAAGTGGCAAAAAACATTAAACTATGACTTTGAATATGATCTAGTTTTGATTACTTTATTTGATTCCAAAAAAGAGCTCCCAAATTGTGGAGAGCTCTTGGTTTAGAATGGTTATATAGGCTAATTACTTGACCTAAGAAAATTGATAGAATAAAAAGATTATACAGTGCAATTATCATATTCACATTAACTATAATCTTTTCATCAAACTTGAAATAATTTTATCATATTCTTTTGATTTTATTCTTAAAACTGCATCTGATAATAAATCAAAATCATGAACAAGTTTGTTTCTTAATTTATGAAGTTCCCAAACTTTGTTTATATTTCCAATTTCGCTAGGATTTTGTTTTAAAATTTCTCAAAATGATCACTGGTAACCAATTTCTTTTAATATTTTATGATACAGTTTATCATAATCTATTATTTTATGTTTTAAATCAGAATTAGCTTTAATATATTTATATTTTCTTAATATTCCTTCTTTTTGTAAAGGATTTAATTTTGCTTTCTTTTTAGTAAATTTTATTATTAAAAATATTCATAAAATGATTACTGCAATGACTATTATAGCTAAGATTTTCATACTTTTTATAATAAATTAATAATTTTTTCTTTTAACTCCACTATATTATTCTTTTTTGTTGCTGAAATAAAAATTGGATTTAAATCTTTATATTTTTCTTCTAAATATTCTTTTTTATTTTTATATTTTATTTCTTCTCAATCTTGTTCTATGATAAATTCTTCTCAACTTAAAAAATCACTTTTATTAAATACATAGATTCTTTTTTGCTTGGCTCAAATTGTTTCTAATATTTCTTCTACTACACCAATTTTTATATCTAATTTTTTATCAGAGCAATCAATTACATGTAATAATATATCAGATTCTATTGAGTCTTCAAGTGTAGATTTAAATGCATCTATCAACTTTGGTGGTAATTCTCTTATAAATCAAATAGTATCATTTATTAATACTTCTTTTGGTGGAATATATACTCAAGTTTTTTCGTCATACGAAGCTTCTACAAACATTTTTCATACACTTGTTCAAAGAGTAGCAAATAGTTTATCTTCAGCTAATACTCATTTTTTAGTAAGTGCATTTGTAAGAGTAGATTTTCAGGCATTTGTATATCCTACTACTCAAACAGTTTTTATTCCTTTTCTTTTTCTTCATTGTCTATGTTGAGCTCTTACTTTTGCAAAATGTTCTAGCTCTTTTTTTATATGTTGTTCTTTTTTTCTCAAATGTCTTTTCATTATTTCTGTGTTTGTCTCTCATTTTCATCTTGTTCATATTCATCAAGCTTGTTTTGAAAGTTCCATTCACATACCAAAAATTCTTGGTCACATATGTTTTATAGAAGCTAATTCTATTTGAAGTTTAGCTTCTTTTGATTTAGCGTTTTTTTCAAATATTTTTAATATCAAATCTACCCTATCCCAAGCTTTTGCTCAAATAGGTTTTAATTTTTCATTTATAGAATATATTTGTTTAGCTTTTAATATATTCCCCAGAATCAAAATATTTGATTTTTCTTTTTTCATTTCTTCAACTATTTCATCAAGTCTTCATTCTCATATAAAAGTTTTATAATCAGGAACCGATTTGTTTTGAATATGTTTAACAATAACTACTCCTCCATAAGTATTTACCAAATTTTCAAGTTCAACCATTCTATCCTCCATATTTTGCCTTATTTCAATATCTGCAGGAAGTATATCCGCAACAAAAACTCTCATTTCACTTCATGAGTATTCCAAGTTTTTTTGAATTTGTTCTAATTCCCTTTCTGATCTTTGTCTTGTCATAATTTTTTTAATATTCTATAAAGTCTCAATTTAATAAATCTGTATTAATATCATTAGATAATTTATCTAAAATTAAATTCATTTCTTTATTTAAAACCAAATTTTCTCAATATTTTTTATCTTTTTTTAATACCAAAAATACTGGTAAAATTTTATTATTTATATTTAAAAATACAACTCCTCTGATAGATATAGTATTTATTTTAAATTTTACTTTATAATATGGTTGTTTTAAAGTAATTAATTTTACATTTTTTAATTCTTTAAGTAAATCACTAATTTTAAAATTATACTTTCTAAAATCTTTTTTATATTTCTTTAAAAAAGACTCCGTTAAAATTACATTCATGCAAATGTTTTCATTAATGAATTAAAGCCAGGCATACTTTCTAATTTTTTTTGTTCTTCTTCAGTAAACTCTTCAAACTCAATACTACTTTCATCTTCACTTCAAATATATCTAATTTTTCATGTATCAACAAAATCAACCAAATACATGTTTAAAACAGTACTCAGAGTAGTTCATTTACTTTCAGCAATTTTTTTTGCCTTTTCTTTTAATTCCTTATCTAACCTAATATTTACATTTACCTTAGTTGACATAAGTATATTTATTATTAAATATTATTTACATTGTACATAAAATTATGTTTTTGCAAATATTTCTTATTATAAATAATATTGTAAATATAATTTTTATTTTCAAAAAAGGCAGGAATTACTTCCTGCCTCTTTATTTTTTTAAATTTACCATAACTTATTATTCTTTCAAATAATTAAGATAAATTTTTCTCTTGTCCCACCATTCAATAGACATAAACAATAATAAACCTCCAGAAAAAAAGCAAAAAGCTTCTTTAAGAAAACCCATTAAAACAATACCTATCAAAAGTATAAAAAAATATTGTATATAATTCCTAACTTCATTCATCTCCTTTCCTGATGTAATAGCAAACATTCTTCTTTTGTCAATATACATAAAAAAATATAAACAAAAAAATAAAAAACCAATAAAAAAAGAAATATTATTTGGCTCCAATTTCCAATCCAGATTAGACAACATTGTTAAAATACTCATTAGGAATCCTCCATATAAAAATTTTTGTGTTTTTGTTTGTATTTTTATATTAATATTTTTATGTCAAAAATCAAGTCTTTACAAAATATATTTTTTTATTAAACTGTAATCCACTAAAAAATAACAAAAATTAAACATGTACGATGTAATAATAATATGAGCTTGAAGTGCAGGATACCCTGCTGGAATGTATGCTAGTAGATATGGATTGAAAAATATGATTATCTGAGGATTGCCTGGTTGAGCTTTATGAACTTCTCATAAAGTAGAAAATTATCCTGGGACTATTTCTGCTCCTGGAATGGAAATAATGAATAATTTTAAAGAACACGCTGAAGTTTCTGGTTCAGAAATATTGACTGAAATGGTAAGTGAAGTTTCTAAAAATGAAGATGGTTTTCTAATTAAAACTACTACTTGAAAAGAACTTAAAGCAAAATACGTAATTGTTGCTACTGGTAATAACTATAGACACTTATGAGTACCATGAGAAAAAGAATTTTTATGAAAATGAGTAAGTTATTGTGCGACTTGTGATTGAAATTTCTTTAGATGAAGAGATGTAATCATGGCTGGTTGATGAAATACTGCAGTAACTGAAGCACTATATTTATCTGATCTTTGTAAAAAAGTATATATTGTCCACAGAAGAGATGAATTTAGAGCTGAAGATTCTTGGGTAGAAAAAATGAAAGAAAAAGAAAATATTGAACTTGTTTTAAATGAAGAAGTTGCTGAAATTACATGAGATGCCTTATGAATGACATGAGTTACTCTTAAATCATGAAAAACTCTAAAAGCTGATTGAATATTTGTTGCAATTTGAACAATACCAAACACAAGTGTAGTAGATAACTTTGACCTAAAAAAAGATGAGGAATGATGCTTAGTTGTTGACTCTAAACAAGAAACATCAGTTACATGATTATTTGCTGCCTGAGACGTTACCACAAACTCAAACAAATTCAGACAAACTATCATGTCAGCTGCCGAATGATGCTTAGCTGCTAATAGTGTGCATGAAGATAGTATGAAGTAGAAAAAATTTCATAAAAAAATAAAGTATTGGGAGTATGCAAAAAACTGTGTAAATAGAAATTTTGAATAAAATTATATAGTAA
>CAZGNU010000003.1:0-31574 GCA_964527325.1 uncultured Candidatus Peribacteria bacterium
CATTTGTAATATATAACATTTTTTATTCCATATTTTAAAGATAACTCTTCTATTGCATCAATTTCTGCTGTAAATGCATCACTTTTCATTCTAGCCTTCGTCATTATATGTACTATAGCTTTTTTGTGCATCATTTTTTGTTAATTTTAAAAGAAAATATTTTTATAAATAGTTCATAAAGTTATATACAAAATGTTTTTCAAACACATATATGTTTTTTGAAAAATAAAGCTTCTCAAAAAACATATCCGGGAGTATAAAATAAAAAAAAATTATATCAAGTCTTTTTTCATATCTTTTGGTTAATTAATTGTTAATTACTCAAACTAGTTCGCACCAAGTAGCTATATCCAAATCTTCTCCTCTAACTAATTCATCTATTCACAAGTCTTTAAAAACTTGCATAATTAACTTCTTTTCATATCAACAATTTATAAAGTTTTTAATTAATTTTTTTCTTGGTTCTCTAAATCATTTTTTAATAGTTTCTAAAAATATTTTATCATCAACTTCTCTATACTTATCATGACTTTCAAATACTACTACACTAGAGTTAATTTTTGGTGCAGGTATAAAATTTTCTTTTCATACAACTATTACTTCATCTACATATGCTTTTTTAGCAACAATTAAACCTAAAACACTACTTCTAACTTTTGCTTTTTTTCAAATTGTTTGCCCTGCTATTATTTTATCTCATACATCTTTTTGCATTAAAATAACCATGTCTTTTGGTTTATTTTCTACTTCATATAAAAAATGTCTTAATATTGGTGATGTTATGTAATATGGTATATTTGCTATTACTGAATAACTATATTCTTCTTGCTCCCTCTCCTCCAAAGGAGAGGGTTGGGGTGAGGTAGGTTCATATTTCAATACATCAATATTGTTTATTTTAAAATTTACATTTTCTAAATCAAAGTCTCAATTATTAATTCTATCTTCTAAAATCTCAACCATATCGTTATCTAGCTCAACTAAATTTAAAGATTTTGGTTTTTCTTTTAATAAAACTTCTGTTAAAGCACCATAACCAGGTCATACTTCTACTATATTTTTTGATTTAACTTCTGTTGCTATAGCAATTTCTTTAACAATTTCTTCATTAACTAAAAAGTTCTGTCAAAGCCCTTTTTTAGCTCTTATTTTATATTTTTTAATTAATTCTAAACTCATATTTACTTAATAATAAAAAACTATATAATAAGTATTATAATCATAAAAAAATTAAATAAAAATTTAAAATAATGAAAAAACTAATAATAAAAACAACTTTATTACCAATAATAATTATTGGATTATTTTGATTAAATAATCAAGTTTCTGCTGCACCAGTCACAGTTGACTTTGAAACAGCTTGAGGATATACAGTTACTACAAATGAAACATGAACTAATACAGATTGGCAAAGATTAACAACAAATGTATATGAATGAACTTATTCACTTGAAAGTAATGCAGCATTAAATGATAATGAAGATGCTTGTTTTGAAATCACAAATAATGTAACTTGAAGTTCTGAAAACCTTTCCTTTTATTACAGAGTATCAAGTGAAGCTAATTATGATTATTTACGTTTTTCTATTGACTGAATTCAACAAAATGAATGGGCATGAACAATTTGATGGACAGAAGCAACTTATACTCTAGCTACTTGAAATCATACTTTAGAATGGTGTTACGAAAAAGATTGATCTGTTTCAAATTGAGATGATAGAGCTCGGGTAGATTTAGTAAAAGTATCTATAAATATAAATAATATTTCTGACCAAGTATTTCATTATGATGCATTTGATATTGACGGTGATTGAAACACTGATGACAATCCATCTGAATGATGAAATGTTACTCCTTGGGTAGATAGTTATAACTCGTACAATGCAACAGCATGAACTGCTCCAACATATGCATCTGAATCAATAAAAACTCATAGCTGAGTAGTATTTAACTGAAGTAGTACTTTAACTATTTGAAATCAATCAGATATAAATACTTCTAGCTTTGATGAAAAATCATTTGCGATAATATTTAAAACTTGAAATGATATAAACACTTTACAGAATATATATGAACAATGATGATGAACTAGATGATATGCAATTCAAATTGATTGATGAAATTTATATGCTTGAGTATGGAATAGATCTGAACGGTCATCTTGACATCAATATAAATCATTATCATGAACAATTGAGGCAAATACAGAATATAGATTAATAATGGTTCAAGATTCAACAGACACATTATTAGTTGATAGGACATTTGAAGCTATTTTAGATTGAACATCTCTTTGAACATTAACAAGTGTTGATGTTCAAAGATCACATTGAGGGTGAATTGAATTAGGTCGTTCAGATTGAACTAGAAGATTATCTACTGAGTGAAGTTTATGAGCTGGATCAAATTTTACTTGAAATATATGAGAATTTTTCTCATGGAATCATGCATTATGATCAGATGAAATAGATGCTATTGATGATTATTTATATGATAAATGGTTAAGTCAAGATTTCCCAACGACACCAGGATGAGTATCTTCATGATTACAAATATGGCTTAAAGCTGATGCTTGAACTAGTACAACTACAAATGGAACATCATTATCATCTTGGGATGATCAATCAGACAATTGATTCGATGCTTGATGATGAACATCACCTACATATTATAATAATGATACTAATAGCTTAAATTTTAATCCTGTAGTTGATTTTAATTGAACTTCTCAATACTTACAAAATTTATCTAATTGAGCATATACTCATAGTTATTTCGCAGTTGTTGTACCTGATGACCAAATAGATGGAACATTAACTTGACAAGTTCCTTTTTGATTTGATTGTAATTCAGGTGTGTTAAATACTTGAACTTGTTGACTTACTTTCGCATGAGTTGTTCTTTGAGCTTTTACAATAGCAATCAATGATGAAGTAATAACACATGCTATATGATCAAGTACTAGATGGAGATCTGCTCAAATATGAACAGCTTCATATAGTGCAAATAAACCAATGCTTATAAGTATGAATGAAAATTCATCATGAACTTGAACGGAAATTTCGGAAAAATGAGTATTAATAAATAATTATACTGCTAATACTTATCAAAATCTTAGTACTGCAGATTACAATATATGAAGAAGTCCTGATTCTAGTTATCCTTTCTATTATGATTGAAAAATTGCAGAGATAATAAATTATGATTCTAGAACTAGTCAATCAGACAAACAAAAAATAGAATCATATTTATCTTTAAAATATTGAATGACTCTTAATTCTTGAACACAAAACTATTTGGCATCAGATTGAACTACAAATATGTGGTCAACAACCACTGCTTGAGCTTATACATATGATATTTTTTGAATAGGTAGAGATGATGATTCTGTATTATGACAAATTAAATCTAAGTCTATTAATAATGATAATATAATTACTTTAGAAGCAGTTTCAGAATGAACAAATATTTCTCCAAGTTTTACTGATATATCAGATCTAGAATTTTTAACTATTTCAAACAATGACTGATGAAATACTTGGACAGAAACTGATTCACCATCTTGATATAATTTATTAACTAGAAAATGGAGAGTACAAGAAATATGAGAAGTATGAACTGTTAACCTTGATTTTGATGTAGGTAATACAAATTATGATGTTCCTGCTACAAGTTCATGATCTACTTATTATTATGTTTATGATAGTGATAATGATAATTCTCTTTCAGATGAAACTCCAACTGCCATGACAAATACTACTTGAAATATATGGAGAATAGCATGAACTGATATAGATCACAATAGAGAATTTACAATAGCCACCCAAGCATCTTCAAACAATATACCAACAGATATTTCGTTATCAAATAATATATTAAATGAAAATATTTCAACATGATCTACTGTTTGAACATTATCCACTACTGATTTAGATTCTTGAGATTCTCATACTTATAGTTTTGTATCATGAACATGAGACGATAACAATTCCCTATTTTCAATTACCTGATCTACATTATCTATAAATGTGTCACCTGATTATGAAATAAAACCTTCTTTTTCTATTAGAATACAAACAGATGATTGAAATGGTTGACAGTATCAAGAAGCTTTCACTATAAATATTAATAATATTTGAGAAACAATAACTAGTTTAATTGATTTTGAAAATAGTATAGATTCTTATAAATATTCTCTTACATCTTGAACTTGGGATAGAAATACTACAAATCCAAACGAATGATCATATTCTTACGAAAGTGATAATGGTTGACTTCACAATACTCAATCATGTTTTGAAATAACACATACTTTTTCTTGAACTTGAACCTTAGAATTTGATTATGAAGTTTCTTCTCAAAATAATAGAGATTACTTAAGATTTTATATAGATAATAATGAACAAGATGCTTGGTCATGAACTGTTCCATGGACTACTTATACTGATAATTCTATTGCATCTTGAACACATACTTATAAATGGTGTTATATAAAAAATGGTTCTTGATCTTCGTGAACAGATAATGCTTATATTGATTATATCGAATTTGCAAACTGATCAACAGATATTACTCCACCAACCATAAGTAGTATAAATTATGCAAGTTGAACACTATTACCTTGATGAAATCATAATATAATTATTAATTATTCTGATTCTGAATCATGAATAAATACTAGTTCAGATACAATAACTCTAAACAAATGGAATTGAAGTATTTGGTGAAGTGATATATCTGCAACTGGATTTGATTTATGATCAAAAACTGTAACAGCTACTGTTGCTACTTATCCTACCAACAATTTAGTATTTTGAAAATATCGTTATAATTTTAGTATTGATGACAATAGTTTAAACTCATCATCAACATGAGCTGTATTTTATATAGATGAACCTGAAATAATAATAAGCACTTGAGCTCTTGATATCTGACAACTAGAAGACTGAATCACAAAATTTAGTACATGAATAAATATTACAGTCGAAACTGTCTGAGCATGATTTGATGTAATACTAAATCAATCATGAACTTTACTTAATTGAGCTATAGAAATAATAAACTGGAACTGAAGTGAATGAATTTGATATGATCAGGATCCATATACTTCTACTATTAGTATAATTAATACAGATGAAATAATAGCTACTCAAGCTTGAAGTATAAATACTGACTGAAATAAAAATACTTATATATATAGTATAAAAATGTGAGCTTTAATATGAGAAGAACAGGCTGCATGAAATTATAATTCTAGTATTAGTTTCTGACTTGATTTGGATTATTAAGAAATATAAAAGAGAGTAAGATTTTAAAATCTTACTCTCTTTTTTTGTATAATCAACGCAATGTAACTTGTAACACGTTAATTAAAATTTTAATTTTGAAATTCGCTCAAGAGCTTCAACAACATTAGCTTCATCATTGAAGGCACTCAACCTAAAATAACCTTTACCAGATTCTCCGAATCCTTCACCAGGAGTACAGACAACTGCACACTGATTCAAGAGTAAATCAAAGAAATCCCAACTTCCCATATAATTTGGTGTTTTAGCCCAAACATAAGGAGAATTTACACCTCCCCAACATTTAATACCAAGACCATTAAAGGTTTTAAGAATAAGCTTAGCATTTTCAAGATATCCATTTACTTGATCAAGACAATGTTCTCTACCATCAGTAATAGCTGAAAATGCCATCTCTTGATGATCACCAGGAACACCATTACGTGTAAAATTAACATACTTAGTCCAAAGATCAATCAAAGGAACTTCAATTCCATCAGTACCTACTCCTTTAAGTTCGGAAGGAATTGTCGTCCATGATACACGGATACCTGTAAAACCCGCTGACTTTGAAAAACTTCCAATTTCAATAGCAACTTCTCTAGCACCATCAATTTCATAAATACTCTTCGGCAAGTTTGGATCCGTTATGAAATCGCGATAAGCAATATCAGAAATAATAACAGATCCTGACTCTTTTGCAGCCTTAACCCATTTTTCCAGATACTCCTTGGTAGCACATTCACCGGTCGGGTTGTTTGGAAAACAAAGGTAAATCAGTGAAGGTTCATCAAGGTCTGGAATATCCGGCATGAATCCATTTTCTTCAGTGCATGACATAAGTCGTATATCTTTTCTGCCAGCCAGAAGATTGGAATATTGATATACCGGATAAACTGGGTCAGTAATATAAACAGGAATATCCTTTGCAAATAATTCCTGTATACAAGCTGAATCCTCCTTTGCCCCATTTCCAATAACAACATTTGACGCAAAAAAACTGTCAAAAGCATTATAATAAACATCACAAATTGCTACTCGCAATTTTGTAATCCCTTCACCAGAAGGGTAACCTGGATTTTTTTGAGATGCTTTTGAAAGAAAATCATGCCCTGCATGAAGACAATAATATTCAAGCGGTTCAGTAACATCCCCAATACCAAGCCTGATAACATTTTTATCAGGATTAGCATCTTCAAAAGCTTGTACTCTCTGCCCAATATCCCTGAAAAGATAATTGGGTGGAATCAAACTAAAATTTGGATTAACTAAAATTTTCTGTTGCATTTTTTAACCTCCTTGGTTAATTTTTTTATAGGTCAAAGATAATAAGCTAAAAAATTATAAAAGAATAAAAGATATTGTCAAACTATATTTTTTGACAACTCCCCTCAAAATATGATATCATTATAATGTTTGATCAGGAAGACTTCAAAATAAAGTCTTTCCGTATGCATACAAACATTATTTTATTTTCATAACCGTAATGGTATGACAAAAACAAAAATACAAAAAGCTATTGCTATAGCTTCTGTTGCAACTATTGCTGCAACAAGTTCTCTAGGTGGTGTGTTAAACAACACATTTGCCGCGGTAATTGGTACAGGTTCAGTAGCGGGTACTTCTAGTTTTGACTCGAGTGTTAACTGGGATGATACTTTCCCAGGTACTGCAACTGGTGTGGTTTCTGGAATCGTTGTAACTGCTCAAGTATTACCTACTCTTAATATGGTAATATCTACTGGTGCAATTGATTTAGGTAGTTTAACAGCTGCTACTCCTTCTAATGGTAGTTTAGATATCGAAATTGGTACTAATGCTGCTAACGGTGTAAATATTACAGCTAGATCAGGAAGTGGTTGATTAACTAATACTTCTAATAGTTCTATACAAATTAATAGTTTAGCAACTGATGGTATTGCTGAATCATATACTTTTGCTTCAACAGCAGGTGCAATTGATTCAACAGTTACTGGTTTTGCTACTACTGGTAACCTAAGTGCTGTAGAAGTAAACAACAATACAACAGAACATACAATATATACAACAAATGCTCCTGAACAAGATAATGCAACTAATGCTGACGTTACCTTCACAGTTGAAACAACTTCAAATGCTCAAACTGCAGCAGGTAATTATCAAGATACTATTACATTTACTGTAACTGGTAACTTTTAATAATAAAACATTTACAAAAGAATTTAACTTATAGTTAGATTCTTTTTTTTTGCTTTAAATAAAGAAAAAGTAATAGTTATTTAATTGTATATTAGAAATAAAAAAAAGAAAGTGTCAATATATTTGACACTCATATAAATATATGTCATAATATATATGTGTTTGATCTGAGACGTTCAAAATAATAAACTCTCCGTATGCATACAGACACAAATATTTTATATTCATAACCTTATTGGTATGATAAAAACAAAAATACAAAAAGCTATTGCTATAGCTTCTGTTGCAACTATTGCAGCCACTAGTTCATTAGGTGGAATGTTAAATAATACATATGCCGCAGTAATTGGTACAGGTTCAGTAACTGGTACTTCAAGTTTTGACTCTTCAGTTAATTGGGATGATACTTTCCCAGGTACTGCAACTGGTGTAGTTTCTGGAATCGTTGTAACTGCTCAAGTATTACCTACCCTTAATATGGTATTATCTACTGGTAGTATTGATTTATGAATATTAACTGCTTGAGTAACATCAACTGGTTGATTAGATATAGAAGTTGGTACAAATGCCGCTAATGGTGTAGCTATTACTGCTAGATCATGAAGTGGTTGATTAACTAATACTTCTAATGGTTCATTACAAATTAATGATTTAGCTACTGATGGTAATGCTGAATCATATACTTACGCTTCAACAGCTCTAGCTATTGATTCAACAGTAACAGGTTTTGCAACTACAGGTGATTTATCTACAACAGAAGTAAATAATAACACAAGTGAACATACTATTTATACAACAAATGCTCCTGAACAAGATGATGCAACAAATGCTGATGTAGCATTTACAGTTGGTGCAACTTCAAATGCACAAACTGCTGCAGGTAATTATCAAGATACTATTACATTTACTGTAACTGGTAACTTTTAATTATCATACTTTTTATTCCTCTTCTTCACAGGAGAGGATTTTTTTTTTGATTTTTAATAGTTTGTAAATACAATTAGAGAAAATATACGTAATAAAAAAATATATAAATGAAACTACTAAAATACTTATTATTAATTATATCAATTTTTTGTACTTACTTATGAAATGTAAATGCTAATATTAATCTTACAGTATCTCCTATCAGATATGAAATAGATACTAGTACATGAAGTGTTGTTACAAAAACTGCTACACTATTTAATAGATCAAATGAAACTCACACTATTATTACATGAAAATCTGATTTTGAATCAAAAGATACTTCATGAAATCCAAAATTTGTAAGAAGAAGTGAACTTGTATTTAGTGACCAAGAATTATCTAGCTGGATAAGTATTGATACAAATAGTTTTACAATATTACCTTGAGAAAAAAAAGAAATTAGTTTTACAATTACCGTACCAGATAATGCTACTCCCTGATGACACTACTGAGCAGTATTTTTCAAAAATAATAATTCTGAGTGAAGTTCATGAACAAAAGTTGGTATAAATGTAGATTATTGAGTATTATTACTTGTAAAAGTAGATTGAGAAATAATTACTGAAGGTAATGTAGAAGATACAATAGTAAAAATTGGTTGATGAGTTTGAATTGCAGCACTAATAATGGATGATTGCCCTGTAATTGATTTAACAAAAAGTAGATATGATTGAAAATGTATAGATGATTTTTTTGATAAAGAAGATTTAAAAGAAGATATAGATGATCTAAATTTAGATAATTTATCTGACCTTGAACTTAGTGATTTTAATATAAACTTTGAAACTCTTTTTATTAATGAATGAAATACTCATCTAAAACCAAAATGAAATATTACATTAATAGATGAAAATTGAAAAGAAATAAAATGAATTTGAAAAGAAATAATTAAAAATGAACACTGAGCAATAATATGAGAAAAAATAGTAGATTATCTTCCAATTAATGACAATGATGGTAATGTATTACCCTGAACAAATAGAAATTTTATCGCTGACTGGAAATGATTTCCATATGAATGATATGATGAAACATGAAAAAAAATAATAAAATATTGGACTCCATCGGAATATTATTCAAGAAAAAATAAAGATGAAAAATGATATATATTCCCTTGGGAAAGAGAAAATGAAAGAATAAATCATGAAAAAATTAACGCAAATGTTAAAATATCATATATTAACAAAGATGGAGAAGAAGTAGAATTTAATTCAGCAGAAGAATTTTATGTGGATTATAAAGAAAAATATATTTGATTAAATCCATATGCATTTATATTATTTTGATTTGTAATTATAATATCTTTTCTATTATGGTTAATATGTAGAAAGAAAAAGATTAAATGTTCAAATTGTAATAAAAAACTTGATAAAGATATGAAAATCTGTCCATATTGTGGAACAAAACAAAAAAAGAAATGAAAAAAGAAAAAATAAGAATTTAAAAAAAATCAAAATAATAATATTTTGATTTTTTTTTATTACAATTGGCTGAACCACCTTGTATTATTTTTTGAGATTATCTCTATATTGGATGAGCTAATTTACTTGTCCATTTTTGCCAAATCCTTTCTATATATCATAAATTAATCATCATAATATCTAATACCAAATTATAATTTCTTCTTTGTCATTGATCATATGTTTTTTTATCATCAGAAGCAACTTGTTCTTTATTCAATAACAAGATTGATGTTGCTACTTCATAAAAGATGTCAGTTTTTACAACAACTAAACTCTTACATGTTGTTATTTTAAAATAGTCTTTTATATTATCATTAGAAATTTTTTCATCCTCTGCACACTTCATTGCTTCTTCATTAATAATTCATCAACATAAATCTAAATATTTTTCTCTAAAATATTTTTTCTTATCAGTTAAATCATTTATTCACTCTAAAAAGTTTTTCTTTTTTGCTACTCAAAAATAATAATTTTTATTTGTTTCTAATTTTTCTAAATACTCATCCATTTCATCATCTACTTTCTTAAATTCTTTATCAAGAATAATTTGATAAATTATTTCTTCTTGACTTCAAACCCTACAAACGTAATCTTCTATACTTTTATTCATTCAATTCATATTTGCATCCATGCACTCTTCTATTTCTCATTTATATTTACATCAATTTGCAATATTCACAAAAAAAAGACTAGCCAATAGTAATATTATAAAAAATTTAAATAATCTTTTTATTTTCATAAATATTATTTTTTATTAATAATTTTTAAAATACACACCAAAGTTTTTCAAAAAAGCTTATATCACTTTTTTGAAATGTTTGTTCATTCTTTTTTTACATTTTCTGTAATTTCTTTTCATTTATTGGTTTTTGTCAAACCTATCATAGAAGCAACTGCTCATCCAATAATTAATCAAGTGATCAATTTATCAAATTTTTTAGCATGTTTTTCTACTTCTTTTTTTCTAAAAAACACTGTTTTTTTTATTAATAATTACATTTCAACCCTATTGATTTTGATATTTTGAGAAGAAAATCTCAGTTTTTGTATAGTTATAACAAGTAAGTTATTTTCTAAACTTGCTTTTATATTATCAAAATCTAGGTTTTCTGGTAAAATTATATTTCTAACAAATTTTCACCAAAAACATTCACTATTTTTTATTTCTATGTCTTCTGAGTATATTTCAGGTTTTGCTCTATATCATTTTATAGTCAAAATACTCTTATTGAAAGATAAATCTATATCTTCAAGTTCAATTCATGCAATAGGAGCCAAAACTATAATTTCATACGGTGTTTCTAATATATCAACAGCCACTTGTCATACCTCTTCTTGTAATTCATTTTCTATATACATTTCACCATCTGAACCTATATTTTTATCATCAGTTGTAACTCAAAATAACTTAAACATAATCTTTTTTTATAAAAACATAAAAATAATTATTTTTATTATATCATTTTTTGAAAAAATTCAAGAAAAATGATATAATTAGTAATAATGAAATATATTAATTAACCCTTCCTTGAATTCCTTCCCTTAAGCCTAAGGGAAAGAGGCTACAAAAATTGATTTTATGAATAAATATATAGAAAAAATAAAATGATTTTTAGGTAAAAATGATTTTAATACAAATTTCTCAGTAAATATCAGCTCAAAAGATAAAATAAATCTTTTGGAGCAATTATCTAATTTATTAAATTCTGGTATTCCTTTAATGAATAGCTTTAAAATCATGATGTATCAAGCAAGTGATAAAAAAATTAAAACTTTATTAAAAAATTTTATATGAATGCTTAATAAATGAGATAATTTAAAACAAGTATTTATGAGATATCCAAAAATTTTTAATATTTTTGATTTATCTATTATTGAAATGTGAGAGCTGACTTGAAAACTATGAGATTCTATTGAAACTATTAGAAATAAAGAAGAAAAATCTAAAGAACTAAAATGAAAAATAATTTGAGCTTTAATTTATCCAATGGTAATAGTAACTTTATCAATCGGAATGATACTAGTATTTATGATATATGTAATACCAAAAATTACAGATATGTATAAAGATGCAAAAGTAAACTTGCCAGCACTTACTCAAACAGTAATAGATATATCAGAATTTCTTCAGTTATATATAAAAGAAATAGTAATCTGAATAATTGCTTTTATTATTTTATTTATATTTTTAAAAAGTTACAAAAAAACAAAAATATATTTTGATATGACTATTTTGCATTTACCTATTTTTTGACCACTTATAAAGAAAAAAATTCTTAGTTTATTTGCTTCTAGTTTATGAATATTACTTCGTAGTTGAGTAATTATAAATAAATCTCTAGAAATAAGCTCTAGAGCACTTGAAAATGATTATTATGAGAAAGATTTAAAACGTATAGTTAATAGTGTATCTAGGTGAACAGCATTAAGTGTATGTATGTGAATAGAAGAAATTCAAAGTTGAAAACAAAATTTTTTGTTTCCTATAGAACTAGCTTCAATAGTAAAAATATGAGAAGAAACATGAAAATTAGCTGATCTATTAACTAAGTCTTCAATTAAATATAACAAAGAAATTGATGCTCTTGTAAAAAATATGCAAACAGCAATAGAACCTCTAGTTATAGTAATAGTTTGATGAATTATCTGAACACTAATAATGGCTATAATGTTGCCATTCTTTAATATGGTTAATGTGATATAATGTAATTAAATTCTAATCCCTCCCCCTTCGGGTACTCCCTTTGGTAAAGGGAGAAAAAACAACTTAGTATATACCATCTAAGTTGTTTTTCAAATTTTGCTGATTTCATTCGATTAAATTTTTTACATCTTTAGCATCTCAAATACTTCATTCTAAAGTATCAGCATATCATTCTATAATTTCACCAGTTTCTTCAATCATTGATTGATCCTCATTACGTCATGAGCATGAAATTAATGTAAATGTAATTAATATTAATGTGATTATTTTTTTCATGATAATATAAATTATAAATTAATATTAGGGATAAGTCTTTTCATATCTTCTTTTAATTTTGCTTCAAAATGTATATCTTTTCAGTAAAGTTTTAGATCGAGTTGCCAAGCATGAAGAGCTTGTCTGTGGAGTTGATATCTGGTTGCCATTTCTTTGTTTACTCTGATATTTCAATATGTTTTATCTCATAGTATTGGATAACCAATGCTGGCTAGATGAACTCTAATTTGATGAGTTCTACCTGTTTCTATTTTTACTTTTAGTAGAGTATATTTATTATCAATATATTCTAAAACTGTACCGTAAGTAATAGCTAATTTTGGATTAGATGGATTAAGTGTTGTCATTTTAAGTCTATTATTTGGATCTCTTCAAATAAATGATTCTATTTTAATATCAGTATCTTTTATTTTTCAAATTACAATTGCAAGATAATATTTATCTATTTCTCTTTCTTTTATAATTTTTGATAAATAATTCATCATAACATCTGTTTTTGCAATCATTATTACTCCGGAAGTATCTTTATCAAGTCTATGAACTATACCTGGTCTATGTACTCATCAAATACTGGGTAAATCATTTTTACAATGCTCTAAAACTCAATTTACTAAAGTATTTTTATTTCACCCCTCTCAAGGTACTGGATGAACGTTTATTCATGGTTCTTTATTAACTACTAATATTTCTTTATCTTCATAAATAATATCTAAATCCATTTTCTCTGGTAATACTTCTTCTAATTTTTCTACTACTACTTCTATACTTATTTCATCATGATTTTTTATTTTTAGATTTTTAGATATATTTTTACCATTTACTGAAACCTGTCATCTATCAATCATCTTTTGAATATAACTTCTTGAAAAATCATTAAAAAGAGCAGATAAGTACATATCTACTCTTTTTTGTTTTTCTATTATTACGCAAAAGTTATATTTCATTATTTATTTTGATATTTATATATTGTCATGATATAAATATAATTATTTTCTACTTTATATCTAATATTATATTTATATGTAATTTCTACAATTTCTCTATATAAGTTATTTTTCTCAACTCACATTTTAGGAAAAATTGATAAATATTGGATTGTATTAATTATAGAATTAATAACTTTTTCTGAAATTTGTAAATTATCTAAAGAAATGAAATTTTTTATTTGAGTAATATCATCTAATGATTCATCTGAAAATATTATTTCATACATACTTTTTGTTGTTTATCATTAGAATATAAATGTTCTAATACTTCTTTTAAAGTATGAGTTCTTCACATTCTTATATCATCTTCTGCTCTTTTAGTTTTTTCTTCTAACTCATATTGAGAAGTTATTATTGTCATAATACATTATTATTAATAATTATAAACCTAATCCAGCTTTTATATCATCAATTTTATCTTGATTTTCACCTTCTTTTTCTTTGTTTTCAGCTTCACTTTTATATAAATCTCATAATTCAATCCATTCTTTATTTTGTTTAGCAACAAGTTTTTTAATATCTTCTGGGTGTTCTTTTGCTAAATCTTTAAATTTTGTTCTTTCTTCTGTGAATACTTTTATTAATTCATCGAATTGAAATTGTGAAAGAGTAGGAACAGCATCAAGTACTCTCTTTTTTTCCATAGTATTAAGTGAAAGACTATGTTTTAATAAGTCCATAAAATTTGTAGCATCTACATTTACAGATTCTGAGTGTTTGGCAAGAAGGTCTAAAACTATTTTATCAACTTCTTGTTCTAATATTTGATTTTCTGACATTTTTATTTTGAAAAAAGTAAATTTACAGGTACATTATAATCATATTTCAATAAATTCAACTTTTAATTTTAAAAAAACAACATTGTCAATATTTAAAACTAAATGAATCATTCTAAAAATTCATAAAATAAAACCTTGAGATTTTTTATATACAATATTTACGCGTGATTATTGAAAAATAATATGTAATAAAAAGCTTAATAAAAGCGAAAAAACTCTAGATTTATGATATTTGGTAAATTTTGAAGTAATTACAAAAGAAAATGTAAGTATTCACAAGGTAAAAAATATAAAAATATTATCAGAGTTCAATAATAACAATAAGTCATTTAATGAATTAAACTCTTATCTAACAATTTTAAGTATAATAAATAATGAAACTCCTAAATGAAGTCCTATATATGAATTATTCGACTTATTAAGCATTATTAATACTTATCCAAGAATAGATGAACTAAAATTAATTTTATTAAAACTAAAAATCACTTCAATTTTTTGAGTTTTAGATGAAAATAATAAAAATAAAACTGTTTATAAAATATTAAAATTTATAAATAGTAATAAAATTAATAAGATTTTGAAATTGAGTGGGATTAGTGATGAAATTAAAAAAGAATTAGAATGAATTAAGTAAAAGGGCACCCACAAGGGGTGCCCCTACATATTTTTAATACCCTATATTCTCTCTAATTCTTTCCAACATACTCATATCAACTTCGCTGATATTTTTTGGCATTAGAGCTTTTATTATCACTATAAGATTTCCTTCTTTACCTGGTTCTTTTTTTCAGAATCATTTTACTCTAAATTTTGATCATGGTTTTGTTGAAGCTGGTATTTTTAATTTAGCTGTTTGTCCATACACTCATTTAACTTCTATTTTACATCATAATATTAAATCAAAAATTGGAACTTCATATGTTTTTTCAAAATCAAGACTAACTGGTTTTTGTTTTTTTGTTTGCTGAGTTTTTGTTCTTCTTTGTCATCAAAATCAACCTCATCAAAATAAATCTTCCATATTAAAAGTAGAATTTCATCCACCAGAACTTGATCATCACATTCAACCAAATAAATCTTCAAAACCTCAGAATCACTGACTAGAATACCCTCATCATCATGCTCATCATCAAAATGGATTTCATCATGCTGAACCAAAAGTATCATATTGCTGTTTCTTTTTTGTATCTCATAATACATCATATGCACTATTTATTTCCTTAAACTTTTTTTCAGCTGTTTTATCTCATTTATTCCTATCAGGATGGTATTTCATAGCTTTTTTTCTATAAGCTTTTTTTATTTCATCTGCACTTGCACTTTTACCAACTCACAAAGTATCATAATAATTATTTGACATTTTTCTTTTTCTAAGTATAAACTAAATATTAATATTAATCACTTTTTATCATGAAAAAAATTATTTTAGCTATTATATTGTTTACATTCTTTTTTACAAACTTTTATATTACATTTGCTGAAGAATGATATATAGAAAAACTACTTGATTTAAATTATTGAGTAGAACAAAAAAAATTAGATTTATCTAAAATAGATTACATAAGTTTTCAATCATCAAAATACAACTATATTTATGAACAAATAATAATCAGTGACTCTACTCTTAGAGAATGATTCATGAAAAAATACAGAAACTGAGATTTTGAATACTACCAAACAAACTGAATAATCACAAACTACAACAACTTTGTATACTACACAAACCAATTCTTCTTTTACCTAAAAATAAAAGAACAAAATAATAATTTTGTAGAACTTGATACTGCAATAATAAATAGTTATACTAATATGAGGAGTAGTTATAGGAAGGTTAAGAATATAATTAAAGGAAACTAATTTTAAAAGCTTATTTTTTAATATAAAAATTATGAAAACACCAAGAGAAAGTTCTGAATTAACTTTACAAAAAACAACAGAACGATTACCTGCCTCTAATATTATAACAGAAGTTATAAATGCTATTAATAAATGTTTAAAAGAAAAACCTAAAAATGATTTATTAGGAACAATTCATTTTGGAAATGTTCATATTTCAATACAAGCATCTAAAACTCATTATTCTATACCGAAAAAAGACAATGCAGATTATTATGAAGCAATAGAAATTGGTTATCCTTCAGAAACTCCACCTGATTATATTATGCCATTTATAGAATTCTGAAGCGAAAATCTAAATAATCCAGTATATGCTTTTGTTCCTATTAATTTAGTAGCAAAATGGATTATAGAAAAAAATGAAATAAAATCTCTTTCAGAATTTACAAATATTATTGAAAACAAAAAAGCTTAAATCAAAATTGATTTAAGCTTTTTTTAATCAAATATATACCTCCCTTTCTCTACATCACTAATAACCTTCTTATCCTGAAAAGCTATTACTCTTTTTTCAAAACTGTTAACTATGTTATCATCATGTGTAGCCATTATTACTGTTTTTCAGTCTGCATTTATGTCTTTAAATATATTCATTATATCCTTAGCTGTGTCTGGGTCTAGATTTCAAGTTGGTTCGTCTCAAATTATTATTTGTGGATCATGAACTAGTGCTCTAGCTATGGCTACTCTTTGTTTTTCTCATCCACTAAGTTCGTAGATAAATTTTTCTTTTTTTATAAGTAGTCAGACTTTTTCTAAAGCTTCTGGGACTTTTTTTCTGATAAGTGCATCAGAGTATCAACATACCTCCATTGCAAAGGCTACATTTTCATATACTTTTTTTGATTCAAGTAATTTATAATCTTGAAAAATTACTCATATTCATCTTCTATAATTAAGCAGTGTTTCTTCTGTCATACCTTTATATAAAGCCATGTTATTATCTAGAATAATGTCTCATCTAAGTGGTTTAAAATCTCAAATAAGTGATCTAATTAAAGTAGTTTTTCAGCTTCAAGAATACCCAATCATAAACACAAACTCACCTGGTTTTATTTCTAAATTTATATCCTCAAGTACCATTTTATTTCAAAAAGCTAATGTTACATTATCTATTTTCATATGTTTTTTTGTTTGATATAATTTAATAACAGTTTAATTAATTTCTATTTTTTTGCAAAAAAAAACACAAACATAAAAGAGTACCCACAAGGGATACCCCTTGTGGGTACCCTTAGCTATTCTAAACCAATTTTTTCAAATCACTATACATTTCATCTTCTATACTCGTCATAAATCTGATAAATAACTTTGGTGTAATTATTTCTTTTGAAAATAAATCCTTTACAACCTCTTCTTTTAATTTTAATAGTGATTTGTTAACAAGTTTCGACTCTATTGCATTAATTGTAGCTTTGTGAGAAGTAAATATTTTGATTCTCTTTTCATCTGCTTTTTTATTGAAATCAGAATATAAATATATTACCTCATCAAATATTTCATTATCCAATCAAAATTCTATTTCTTTTAATACTCTTAATTCTTTTATTACTTTCCTAGTAATAATTACCCTTGCTCTATTTCTGATATAAGCATCCAATTCAGTAGATTTTCTTTTAAAAATTAAAAATATAATTTTTGAAAAAATATCATAGTCTCATTTTCTATCAGAAATATATTTTAATTGAGAGTAATCCTGCTCTATTCTTTCTATTTGTCTATCTATTTTTCTAATAATATATTTAAAATTGTGTTCATCTATTTCATTATAATAAAATAAATTTCTTAAATTTTCTTTCTCTATTCATAATGCATGAAGTGATACAGCCCTTCTTATTAAAATTTTTGATGTCGTAGGTTCACTTCATAACAATTTTTTCATTCTAACAATAGAATCATTTAACATTTTTACATATTTTGATTTCAATTCTTCATACTCTATCATTGTTAAATAAGCTTTTTTGAAAGATGAACTTATTTTTTCTAATATTTTTAAGTTTGCAATTATTATTCATTCTTCATATTTAAACTCTTCTAATTTATGAAGTTTATCAACTTTAAGTTGCTTCATCATTAAAGGAGTTGTTGTTGCTTTAACAAACATAGTAAACATTATACTTCATATTGTTAAAACGAGTAGAAATTCTTTTATTGAAAAGTCGTATGTCCATCAAACTGCTTTTTGGAAAGCCATTAATCCTTCATATCCAGAATCTCATATTCATGGAATCATAAGTATCATCATTAAAGCCAATGCTCATCTAAGACTTCACCAAGATAATAATTTAACCCAAGTCATAGGGATATGTTCTTCTATTCTAAAAAAATTTACAATTCAAATAGGAATATATACTGATACAACTCTAGCAATCATTACAACTATTATCGAAATAATAAGTGGTAATATAAATTGATATAAATCTACATTTACAGTTGATAATATCAATCACATAAGAATAAATATTATCGAATTTGAAATAAATGCGAAAAATTCCCAAAACTTTTGCATATGAACTTCAACTCTAGGAGTAATTTTATATCTACCATAGTTTCAAATAATTATTGAAGCCACTACTGTAGCTATTACTCATGAAATTGGGAAAAGAAAAAAATTATGACTTATTATTTCAGCTAAAATAAATGTAACATGGGCAACAAGCATAGTTAATACAATTTCTACTTCTTCATTATTATTAATATATCAAATAATTTTACTGAATAGTACTCATGTAAAAGATCAAAACAATATTCATCAAACTAACATTGATGCAAACTTATATATTCATTCAAAGTATGTACTTCAAGTAACTGTTCATCAATCTATTACCAACGAAAGTATTACTACAAATATAGCTACAGCAGTACCATCATTAAATAGACTTTCTCATTCAAATAGTATAGTAAGTCTTCTAGGAGCTCAAAGTTTTTTAAAAATAGCTAATACTGCAACAGGATCTGTTGCTGATATTAATACTCAAAACATTAAACATATTAAAAATGGAACATTTAATCAAGTAAATGGTAAAAAATAATAAAGAGATACTGCAATTAGTGATCATGAAATTAATAATCATAAAACAGCTAATAAACCTATAGCTTTCCAATTTTTAAAAAGCATTCTATAATTTATATTATAAGCAGCTTCAAACAACAATATTGGCAAAAAAACAAAGAATAATATATTTGGTGTTAGTTTAAAATCATCAATAAATGCAAATGCTTCTACATAAGAAATAGGCACCAACAAAAGTCCTATAATCAGTAATAAAACTGTATAAGGAAAATTGATTTTTTTACTTAATATTTTAGTGAAACCACAAATAATAAGCAAAATCAAAATGGATAATGTCTGTGTCATGAAACTTATTTCTTGCATAAATGGTGTTTAGTAAATAATCCCTCTGTCTGTTATTTCTAACCCCTTCCTCTCACTATCGTTCGAGTGTTCCCCTTGGAAAGGGGAAAAATCTAATTTCTTCCCTTTCCAAGGGAAGTCCCGAAGTATGAGGGGATGGGTTATTTATTTTCTTCCTTCTCCCTCTTCTCCCTCTCAGCTTGCTGTTTAGCCATCATTTCCTGATGTTTCTTTGCTTTTTCTTCTTTTTTCTTTTGTTCAAACTTAGCTTTTTTATCTTCCCATTGTTTTTCTTGTTTTTCAATATCTGTTAAACTTTTATTAATTCTTTGTTCTACAGTTTTTCTAGATTTAGAATATTTTTCACGTGATACATTTAATATTTTTTTATATCTATTTGCAAATATTATATCATTTTTTATATTTGGTGCTATCGTTCATGCTGAAAATACTGTTGAAGGCATTCAGTCAATTAACTGTTTTGTATAAATATCATATTTACTCAGATTCATTAAATCTTCTTCTGAAATTTCTCAACTTAATACTTCTTTTAATATAGTAGCGTCATGGTATCAAACTTGGAAAGAAATCAAAGATCATACATTACCAAAAACGGCTCACCTAACTTCTTCTTGCATTTGATCAATATACTGATTTGCCATTACTAAGTTTAGTTTATACTTTCTAGCTTCTGATAGAATAGTAGCAAATGAATCTGTTGCAAAGTTTTGAAATTCATCTACATATAAATAAAAGTCTTCTCTTTTTTCCTCAGCAATATCTGCTCTACTCATCGCATCCATTTGAAATTTTGTTACCATCATGGCTCATAAAAGTGCCGAAGCATCTTCTCAAATTTTCCCTTTAGAAAGATTCACTATAACAATCTTTTTATTATCCATTGCCCATCTAATAGAAAAACTATTTTTTGGTTGACCCAATACATTTCTAAGAATTGTACTAGAAAGAAATTGTCATACTTTATTTAATATTGGACCAGCTGCTTCAACTTTTTGATTTGGTGCCATTTTAGCAAATTCTCAAGTCCAGAATTTTTTTACAACTGGATCTGTTATTTTGTTAACTACCTTGTTTCTAAATACATCACTCGTCAGCATTAGTGGAATTGAAATCAAAGTAGAATTTGGATATTCAACTAATGCTAAAATAGTATTTCTAAGAATATGTTCTAATCTTGGCCCCCATGAATCTCAAAATATTTTTTTAAATATTCATACTAAACCAGATGCTACAAGTGGTCTATGTTCAGGAGTAACGTTATCAAGCATATTAAATGCTATTGGCCAATTTGTATCACTTGGATCAAATATAATTGTTTGATTAGTTCTTGATTTTGGAATAAATCAAATTACTGCTTCAGCTAAATCTCCATGTGGATCAATCACAGCAACTCATCTACCTTTTCTAATATCATCTATTATCATATTTTCTAAAAGTGTAGATTTCCCCATTCATGTTTTTCAAAGTACATAAAGATGTCTTCTTCTATCATCTGGTCCAATTCAAAAACTCATATTAGTTCACCTAAAATTAGTTTTTCAAATTGGAGTTAAATTTGTATCCGGTTCTATATCATCTGTTAAATCTGGATCAACTATAGGTAAGTTTGAAGGTGGTTCAAAGGCTCTTGCTGAAACCCAGTTTATTTGAGGAGTTTTTACATATGTAGTAGGTAAATGTACTAACCCAGATAATTCATTTGTAGTTAAAATTATTTCACTATCTACTACTCTATTTTTTATTTTTATAATATCAGACTCACTTCTAGTAATTTCTTTTAATTTAAAAGAATTAATTCAAAAATTTGAAAATACTCATAGTGTTGAATAAACTTCTTTTACTGCTCAATTAGCTTCGACAGGATCCTCTCATGCATGTATGACATTTATTGAAGTTTTATATCATTCTAAACTAATTTTGTTTTTCATAAACGAAGGAACTTTTACATTTTTCCCTTCAATTTCTACTATTTCTTCAGCTGTAGCACTATTACTTAAATGTTCTTCAGTAACAACAGGTGCTTCTTCTTCAGTTTTTTTAGTAATTAGTTTTATAAGTTTAAATAAAAAAATAAATGGAGATAATATCATTTTTAAATAAACAAATTTTGGGTTTAATAATATGTTTTTAATGAAATCAGGATATTTTGATAATAATATCTTTATAATTCTAACCAATCATTTTTTCCATTTTTTACTATGGATAGGAGTGAAATTAATTTGAAAAGTATTCAATGTATATTTTCAAGTTCTACCAAGAGCTGAAGTTATAGAAGAAAATGGATCAACTGTATCTTTACTTGCTTCTTCTTGTAGTTCTGTAAAACTTTTAATAGGGTTAAGATAATGTTCTTTTAAATTTATTTTTCAAATATACAATTTATCATTTGGTATTGTCTCAAAATAATCACCTACTTCAATAATCTCCACATCATTGTAATGTGCATATATCTGATTTGAAAGAAAGTTTGTATATTTACTTGGAGATACTATAAAAAATCTGATTCTATTTCAGATTTTTGTTATCTCAAATGAAAATGTTGGTTGACTACCTTCTTTTTTAAATATTTTTTTCTCACTAAAATCATCAAAAACCCTATGCAACACAATCAAAATATGCTCAAAAACCCCAGGCCCTTTTTCATTGTTCTTATCAACAAGTATCTCTAATATCTTTTTATTTTCCATAAAATTATTTTTATTTGTTTCTTTTTGCAATATTTTTATAAACAAGTTGTCTATAAATACACAAAAAGTAGTTAATAAAATATATATTTAAATTATACTATAAATTGGATAATAAATCAAAAGAATGTCTAAAAATATATTCTCTATCCTTTATAATATCAACTTCTCTTAAAATATTATCTTTAATTATTGTTGTCATAATTTTTAAATTATTATTTAATTAAGCTCATTTTATACAAAAATGTAATAATTGCAAAAACATTAACTACCAAACTTCCTTCCCCAAACACCATGAACAGTACAATATGCTCTTATTTCATATACATCTAAGTTATCAAAATCAAACTCTGTCATTGCTTCATGTTCAAGTTCTAAGAAATTTGTTTTTATTATATCTCAGTATTCATCTAAAAGTGATATTGCTGAAATTCTATGCTCTAATCACATTGGATGCATTTCATCACCTATTGTTACTTTCATAATATTTCCTTTTATTTCTACTTCTGGGTAATGACCTATTTCTACTCCTGTTAAATCACTTTTATCATCAACATAATTTATTTCTTCTTCAATTCATTGAAAAGTATCTTGCCCTTCACATACTGGACAAACAATAAGTTCTTCTCCTGGATTAATTTCTTCCTCAGTATCTCATAAAATATCATCGTATATATAACTACATTTTGTACATAAATGTCTCATTTTTTTGTTTTTTTAATAAATAAAGATATTATACTCTGGATTATAATAAAAATTTTTAATAATGAAACAAAATTTTGAAAAAAAATATCATGATAAATTTAAAAAGTATTTTAATATAAAAAATAGTCCTAGTAAAATAGAAAATGATTATTATAAAAAAACTGTAAAATATATTAAATTCATTAAATGGATTCCATGATTAAAAATGATTTGAATATGAAATAGTGTTTCGATGAACTGTGCAAAATCTAGTTCTGATATAGATTTATACATAGTTACTAGTAATAATAGTATGTGGTTAGTTAGAATACTAACTACTTTAATATTTCAAATTTTATGAGTTAGAAAAACTTGAAAAAAACATGAAGGAAGATTTTGTTTAAGCTTTTTTTCTACTATAGATTGAATGGATTTTTCTAATTTTAAACTTGAAAATGATATTTACTTATATTTCTGGATTGTTTATTTTAAGCCAATTCTTGATTTTAATAATACTTATGAATTATTATTAGAAAAAAATAGTAATTGGGCTGATTTTAGTGAGTATAGTGATATTATAGAGGAAAATAAAAAAATTGTTAAATATACCTGAAAATCTAAAAATTATAAATTTATCTGATTAATAAATAGTTTTTTTAGAAAAATATTTATTAAAAAAACATTGAATCATTATAAATCAATTTGAAAACCTGTATGAATTATTATAAATGATAATATGCTTAAGTTTCATAACAATGATATAAGAGAAAAAATTAAAAAAAAATACAAGGGGCTAAAGCCACCTTGCTAATAATTAACAAGGTGGCTTTAACCCCTTGTATAAAACTAAATCTTTTTTATTTTCCTAATATCAACCTTCCCTATTTTTGCATTTTCTATTTCAAGTATTTTACAACTTAGCGTATAGTTTTTACCTTTTATATTAAACGTAATTATCTGATCTTTTTTTGGAAATCATTCAAGTACATGGGTAATTACATAACTAAATGTTTCACCTCAAAATTCTTTTTTATCTAATCAAATATCACTTAATTTTAATTTAAATTTTGCTAAAACTTCTTCTATTAAAACATAACTTTTTACCACTAAATTATCTTTTGTTGTCTCTATGATTTCATCTGATTCTTTATCTGTTTCATCCCTAATTTCTCAAAAAACTTCTTCTATAATATCTTCCATAGTAATTAGTCATGATACTCAACCATATTCATCAATAACTATTGCCATTATTTTGTGAGATTTCTGAAAAACTTCTAATAATTTTTCTATAGACTGATTTAATGGAACTTTTAATACTTCTCTCAATTCAAGTTCATTAATTTTCATATCAGGTTTTCCACAACAAAATCAATTCATCAAATCCCTAGCTGTTATAAAATAATCAATTTTATCAATACTATTTGTATAAATAGGTATTCTAGAATGAGTATGAGTTAAATAAAAATCTTTAGCTTCTTTTACTGTACTATCAATATTAAGTGCTTCTATTTTAACTCTTGGTGTCATTATTTCTTCTACAGTAGTATCATCAAATTCTAAAATAGACTTTATTTTTTTATGTTCTTTATCATCCAATCATCATGTTTTTTTTCACATATCTATAAAGCTTTCTATTTCTTCTTCAGTCATTTTTTCTACTTGAGATTTACCAGAAAAAACCTTTATAATAACCTCTATAAAAATAATTATAGGATATAAAAAAAACATTAATATTTTGTAAATAGGTGCTACAATTAAAGAAATTTTAGCAGCATTTTTAGTTGCAAAACTTTTTGGTATTATTTCTCAAAATAATAAAAGTAAAAATGTAACAACTCATGTAGCAATTCATATTGCTGTTGCTTGAGGTAAATCAGAAGCCTCTCAAATAGAAATTGCAATAGTAGTAGCTAAAGCAGCAGTATAAACATTTACTAAATTATTTCATATTAATATTGCTATTAATAGTCTATCATTATTTGATTTTATCTGTTTTAATGATTTTGATCACAATTTTTTTTGCTTTATAATAGAATTGATTTTATGTTGAGGCATACTCATTAAAGCAAGCTCTGTTCAAGAAAAAAAAGCTGACAAAAAAAATAGTATAATAAACAAAAGTATGAGTAATGGATCCATAGTGTTAATTAAAAAATATTAAATGTAGGGGTAACCCTTGTGGTTACCCTTTTATATTAAAAATTATTTTTACTTTGTAAAGATTATTTACTTCAAGTAATAACAAAGTTTTCTCAAATATAATTTTTATCGATTTCTCAAATAATCATATTATTAGACATAACTTTTATAGCCCCAGTAAAAGAATCATCAATTGGATTAATATATACTCCTGTTCAAGAAGATGAAATAGCATTTAATTTATAAGATACATCCTCATTTGATTTATTTGTAATAAAAATCCCATAATCATGATTTTTAAAATCAAAAACATGTTCATTTCATGTCATTACTGTTGATAAATCTAAAGTTCATGAATTATCTTGAATAAATCAAATAGGATTTCAAATATCTATTCATTCTTTAGCAGTTAAAGGTAGTAAAGTATATTCATTTATATATGAATCTCTATCAAATTTTATTATTTTCATATCATACTCAATATCATCCGTGCTAAATAAATTTAAATACATATATCAATTTTCTACTTCTGAAATTTTCATATTCAAATTATCATTATTATTTATATTGTTGTCTATAAAATCATTTGTTTTGTAATTATTCCAAAAAATATTATATAGTTGCGCATTTTTTTCTATATTTCAAAACATAAATAATCTTGGTATTACATCATCATCCTGAAATCAATTTGAATAATATATCCGATCTTTTGATGTAACTCTATAGTTGTCACTATTAAAATCATCATCAAAATCATCACTTCAATCTATTCATGTTTCATCAAAACTAATAAAAGTTGAATCACTATCAGTAAAAACTCTATGTCATTCCCACACATTTTCTCAACCTGTAGAAAGTAATTCGTATATTTCAAATTCCTTAACATCTAACCGTTTATTATGTGTTTTTAACTTTACTTTTCTAACATCTGAAGTTAATCAACGAAATTTAAAATCAATAATTATCTCAGTACTTTTTTTTGCTTTACGAATACTAACAGTATCCAATAAAGTTCATGCAGTATTATATAATTCAATTATTCAATTATTCCAATAACTTCACCACCAATGGGATGATTTTTTAATTATTATTTCTCATATACTTTTTTCACTACCCAAATCATATTCTAAATATTCCTCTGAACCTCTATTATTAGATTCAAAATATGTACTCATATTTCAATCATTAGAATGAGTAGCCAAATGTCAATTCCGTGGAGTTGTTCATGTTACAGTAGCTGAAGTAGCAATATTTGTAGTTCATAAATTAATAGTTGTACCACTAGAATAAACTAAATTTACAACATCTCATAAATAAAAAGCTTGGCTAAAATTTGAAAAATCTTGATTAAAATATATCCTAAATTCATTAGAATTATAAGTTCACTTACAATAAATACTTCACAATTCATAAACCATACTTGAAGAAATAGAAGATCATGATGCTGTTGATCAACTCATTGTAATATTTGTAGGACAAGAAATTGCATCTAAGTATCATTTTCAATTAGAATTATATTTTTTTACTGTTTCTATACTTATATTTCATGCATTAAAAATATTTGTAAATACTTTTTCATAATTATTTCAAACATTTAAATTATTATCCATTATAAATACATTACTAAAAACGAAATATCACATTAATAATGAAACATTAATAAGTAATAAAATAATAATAAATGTACTCCCCCTTTTTAAATTAATCATTTTCATTTAATATATATTAAAAATTTAAATTGTATCAAAATATTGATTCTTGTGGTATAAAAAAATCATTAAAATTTTTTCAAAAATTACTTTCATCTTCAATCATAATAATAGACATATTTAAATCTAATATTTCTCAACTATTATAAAGTTCTGCATGAAAGTCTTTTATTCTCATTCATTTATATATTTTATCTATAAAAAAATTATAATCATAAATAACTCAACTATTTGATTTAACATTATTAAGCTCAAATTCACTAAGTCTTCTATATCAAATAAATTTATCACCATATATATATTCTTGTTCGATTTTTTTTGTTCAAAAATCTACTATTCAATATAATATTCATTCATCAGCATTAATATTTTCTAACAAAATCACGTTTCTATTTCATGTTCAATATAGAGTAAAAATATTATTTCATGCTCTAATATTTCTGTCCATTACATCTCTAAAAGTAAATCATTTATTAATAGAATCTGCTAATACCCTATAACTAAGTAAATCATTAATACTATGTGTTACAAAAACTGATACTATTCAAATTATTATAACAGAAATAGTAATAGAAATAACTAATTCCAATATAGTCATTGCATTTTTTTGTTTAAAAGATTTCACAATTTAATATTTATTAATATAATAAAAATATATTCTTATAATAAGAATTTATAAGTACTTGTAAAATCAATTTACTTTTTTTATTTTTTTGTTAATGAAAAAATCAATATCATGAGAATCATTAGCATGATTAGTCGTATGAGTTGTGATATTATCATTTACTTTATTATGAATGATAAATATTATAAACTTTAGTAAAGATGCAATTGTTGTTTATACTTCTACAATTTGAAAATATATATTAGACTGAAACGCAAATAATATAGCTAAAAAAGTTGATATATCTTGAGTTTTAGATTGAGAAACATTTTATCTATATAAAGATACTACTAATAAAATCATAACTGTATTTACATGAGCCTCAAATGAAGAATATAAATATATAAGTTCATTATGAGAAAAAATAGACCCTATTATTTATCAAAGACAAAAATTCACAAGAGAATTCACAAAACAAGCTGATATATTAAAACACGTAATACAACCAGATGAAATAAGCAATTTGGTATTTTGGTTTGATGCAAATAACTTAGATTGAACAAATAATTCTACATATACACATATGGATTTAATAGATAGATGGACTGATTTATCTGGTAACTGAAATCATGCAGATCAATCAAATAGCTCATACCAACCAATGTATGTTACCCAATGATACCACTGATCTGTAAGTTTTAATTGAATAAATCAAAGATTTGAGCTTGATCATAATGAAGAATTAAATAATGATGAAGATTGTTATGCCGATTTTGCTTATGAAGAAAAATCATTTGCTATTGTTTTAAAAACTTGAATGGATGTAACAAGTGACCAAGTAATTTTTGAACAATGATGAGAAGCAACTTGATACAATTTTATGATACATGATTGAGATTTATACGCTTGAATTCATAATAAAGCTGATGACACATATTCATGTACAGATTTTAGTGCTACTGATACTACTTTTCAGTTCCCTTGGGATAGCTGACTTAATTACAAATCAGTTAATTTATGAGAAGTATTAATTGATTCAGCTTATTTTATAATGATAGTACAAGACAGTTCTCATGCAAGTGATTCTAACAACACATTAAAAATTTATATGAATTGACTTTTAGCATCTGAAACTGACCATATAGATCCTCAACCAGAACATCATTTAGCTTGAATATGATCAGTTAATGAACGGAATGTAAGACCACGGGATACAAATCCTTCAACTAACACTATAAAATCATGAGATTGACAAGGATGATGTGATGATCAATGTTTATTTTTTGGATGATACCTTTGAGAATTTATTTCTTGGAATTATGCATTAAGTCCAAATGAAATTAAATGAATAGAAAATTATTTTGAGCAAAAATGGTTAGAAACAGCTCAAAGTATTTGATATAATACAATAGATATAAATATTAATAACTATAACCAATAAAAATATGAAAAAAGAAAATAAGTGATTTAGTTTTGTAGAATTAATAGTAGTAGTAAGTATTATTACAGTACTATCATGAATTTGATTTTATACATATGTATGACACCTATCAGATACTAGAGATTCAAGCAGAAAAGCAGATTTTGCTCAAGTAACATCAGCACTAAAAATATATAAACAAAAAAGATGATATTATGCTTGTCCTTGAAATAAATTTGATATTTCATTTAGTTGAACAGTTGTAGCAATGCAATGAGAATTAAATAAAAATGTACGTTTAAATACTTTAGAAGTATTACCAACCGATCCAAAAATTGATAAATATTACTCATATTCTGTTACAACAAATAAACAAGAATTTGAATTATGCTGAACACTTGAAAATGATGATGTAGATTTATCTATTATTGTATGAAATTATAAATCTGTTTCATCTAATGTACTTCCAACTTTATTACTAGCAACATGAGCTACTGAATGATCAACTATAGAAATTAAAGAATGAACTACTTCATGAGATATACATAGAAAATTATTTATTTATGATAAACAAAGTCATAATTTGGCTTATACTTTTACTAGTCCATTTGAATATTTATCAGATTGAACTAGTTTTAATGACTTAAAAGATGAAATGACACTTAATGATACTTATTGGCAAAATAGTGATTTTAGAAATTGTTTAGAAATAGAACAATGATGAAAATTATTAATTCCATTATCAGCAACAAGTTTTGAATATCAAATAGTAACTAGTACCTGAGTATTAGTTAATACAGGATGTACTTTATAAAATAATTATAAAAATATGAAAATGAAAAAAATATGATTTACATTAATAGAATTAATCATAACAATAATGATTTTAATAATTCTTTCAACAATATGATTTTCTTCATATTCATGATATATAGCTTGAGTTAGAGATACTAATAGAATAACTCAATTAACAGAAATATCAAATGGACTAGATGTACATAAAACAAAATACACCAATCCTTTACCGGATGATTATGTAAAAATAATAGCAAACTGAGAAACTATAGCTTATCAATGATATTTATGAAAATTTGTTCTAAATCAAATTGAATATAGTAAATGATGAACAGATCCAAAAACTAATGATTATTTTTCATATTATCTAACATTTAATAGAAAAAAACATCAACTAATGGCATTTTTAGAAGAAGAAAACGAAACAGCATATTTAGAACCAACAAAAACAAATGCTGTGGATTATTCAAATAAATATCCAATAGTAAACTGATCCAAATTAGGTATACTTACTGATGAACTTAATAATCCTGTTCAAGAAATAGAAAATATAACTGATAGTTGAGAATTAGATTTATGATGAACATTGAGTTGAACAATATATATAGCTCATATGGACGAATCTTTAAAATATTCTTTTAGTTGAAGTATTTTAGAAAATATATTGTATTCAATAGCAAAGCCTCTTTTTTGTTCAGCTCCAAAAGATTGTCCTGAATGATTTATATGAGTACCATGAGATAAAACATTTACTCAACCTGGTTTTTGTGTTTCTAAATATGAAATGACTTATTCAGAATCAGATTCTCCATGAACTCCTAATTGAATAGATTATGATTCTAAGTCACGGAACACATATGATTATGATGATTCTAAAACAATTGTAGCAAGAAGTGATTATCCAATTACAAATTTAACTCAACAAGAAGCAATTGATGCATGTAAATCAATGTGAACAAAATATCATCTTATTACAAATAGTGAATGGATGACACTAGCAAGAAATATAGAATTTGTTAATGAGAATTGGTCAAATTGAAATATATTAAATTGACATATTCATAATTGAAACAGCTGATCAGATGGTAATGTATATTGATGTAATTGAAGTTTATATTCTCCAAATGAAAGCTGAAACGAATCATGACCATGAAATGATAGTTTATGTAATACATATAGAAAACAAGTCTTAATTGATTGAGCTGAAATATGGGATTTTGCATGAAATCTTTGGGAACACGTAAATAAAGCAAATAATACAACTTGATCTGGATATAATGATTGAAATACTAGCTTAAGTAGCTCTCTTTGGTCAACAGCAACTATATCTGAAAAAAGCAGTCATTGACCAATAGTTGCAATAGATGAAACAAAATGAATCTGAAAAATATCATGATATGCTTGAGTAACAAACAATATATTTATACGTGGTTGATCAGCTCATGATGGTGATACTTCATGAATATATTCATTTATATTAGATCAAAATAGTACTTATAAAGCATGAAATGTCTGATTTAGGTGCGTAAGAACAAGATAAAAAATCTTAGGCTAAAACCTAAGATTTTTTTCTAACTCATTTATTTTTATTTAATTTTGTTCACCTGTTTCCAAATTTTTCAATTGC
>CAZGNU010000003.1:31584-60072 GCA_964527325.1 uncultured Candidatus Peribacteria bacterium
TTTATTTCTTCTTCTCAATTAATAATTACAAATTTTATTCATTTATTGTTTGCATACTTTAATTGTTTTTGAATTTTTTTAGTAGAATCTAAAAATAATTCTGTATTTATTCATAAATCCCTAATAATTTTAACTATTTCTAAATTATTACTTAAATAATCTTCTCACATATTTAAAACTAATACTTTTGAAACTGTTTTTTCTTTTATATTTATTTTTCATAATTCTGTTAATACTGCTATTAATCTAGATAATCAAATACTTCCACCAACTCATGGATATGAATTTTTTGTAAAGTTAGAACACAAATTTTCAAATCTTCATCCTGAAGCAATACTTCACATACCCTCTGCTCACTGTATAAACGTCTCAAAAACAGTTCATGTATAATAATTTAACCCTCTAGATATAGAAGGATTTATTTTTATAAACTTTTTATCAACTCATAAAGCAAGTAGATTTTTGTATACATATTTTAATTCTTCTATACCAGTTTTTAACAATAGGTTAGTATCTTGTGAATAAAATGTTAAAATCTCATCACTAGTTTTTTCTTCACCAAACTTAATAAATTCTATTATTTTTTCTATTTGTTGTTCTGTTAATCACACTTCTAAAAACATTTCTTTTAACTTATCTACTCTAACTTTTTCTTTTTTATCTATTACAGAAATAGTTTCTGCTACTTTTTCCACTCATAAAGTACTCAAAAATCAACTCAAAAACTTTTTATTATTAATATTTAATACAAAGTCTCAAAAATCTAATTCTTTTAAAGAACTATAAATAGTTGAAAGTATTTCTACATCAGCAAAAAGTGGAAGTTTTCAGTTTCATATAATATCCACATCAGCCTGATAAAACTCTCTATATCTTCATTTTTGTGGTCTCTCTCCCCTATACACTCTAGAAATATGTTGTCTTCTAAAAGGAAAATGCAGTTCTCACTCATATTGAGCTACATATCTAGCAAGAGGTACTGTTAAGTCAAATCTCAATCCCAAAGAATCTTTATCATCTTTCTCTCAATTTATTCTATGAATTCCATAAATCTCATTATCATCTGCTCACTTTGATACAAGCACATCTAGTCTCTCAACTACAGGTGTATCAATTGTTGTAAATCCTGATAAATTATAATTTTTCCTAATTATATCTTTATATTTTTCTTCTATTAATTGTTTTTCTGGAAGGTTTTCCCCAAATCCTGAAATTGCTTGTGGTTTTATCATTTTTATTTAATTATTATTTTAATACACAACTAAGATTAATAAAATTAACCTAAAAATCAATTTTTATTAATCAGTTATTTGCTTTATTATAAAAAGTATATTAATATATTACATATAAGTAGTATTTACATAAATAAAACTATTGTTATGAGTACATGACCAAAAATTGATATGTCTGCTATGTCAGAAATAAAAAATGATACAAAGTCTACTCCTGAAGTAGAAGAAACTAAAAATATTTCTGAGACAAAAAATGAAACTGCGGAAACAGAAATTGTAGCAGATGAAGTGGAATCAAAAATTCCACATATTTCTCTATGATCAATAAAAACAAATAAGTCAGTAGAAATTAAAGAAGAAATTGAAGAAGATAGTGAAGAAAATGAACATGATGACAAAAGAGATGAACTTATGGAAGTTCTAAATAGAGAAACTACTACAAATAAAATAGAAACAACTAAACCTGAACCCGTTAAAACTAAAACAAAACCTGAAATCACAAAATCAGAACAAATAGAAACAAAAAAAGTAGAAGAAATTAAAGCTGAACCTATTAAAACTGCCCCTGTTAAACCTGAAACAAAAAAAACGGAAAAAGTAAATAAAACAAATGACAATGTAAACAAAATAGAAAAAGAAATAGATGATAAAGTACAAAAAGAAACAGATGATAAATTTAATCTTGAAGATAAAAAATTAAATAAATCAGAAAAGAAAAAAGAATTATTTTGAAATTATAAAACAGATTATAAAGAAAAAACAATATTAGAAAAAATAAAAGAAGAAAAGAAAAAAATAAAAGAAAAGTTTAAAAAACCAAAAACCAGAATATTATTAGTTGCAACTTTATTAATTATATTTGTATCAATAATATGATGATTATTTTTATTAGATCCAGATAATCATTCTATTGATACATATCAAAAAAGAATAATAATGAACGTAAACAATGTAAGAACTAAATACATTGATAAACCATGGGTACCTTCAACTATAAGTGTTGAAACAATAACATTTGATATATTTACCCAAGAGAAACTATTAAAAATTATTTTTCCTGATTCTACTCCAAATTATAAATACAATAAAATAGTATATAAAACAAAAGCTGAATTAGAAACTGCATTAAAAAAAGAAGCCAAAATTAAAAAAGAAGAAATATCAAGAAAAGAAGCCGAAATTGCAAGACAAGAAGCTGAACAAGATAGATTAAAAGCTGAAATTGCATTAGCCGAAAAAAAAGAAAAAGTTAAAATAATAATTAGAAAAGTACTTACAGAAAAATTTAAATAACATATTAAAAATATAATATTTTACATGTCAATGTAAAATATTATATTTTTTTTTTATATTATGATATAATAAAACTAATTATTAATTTACTTACAAATTAAAAATGGAAAAAATTCTAAATATCGACACAATGAAGATAAAGAGGGATACTTGAGATGTCGTTGATTATATAAACAAGATGTTTAAAAATGCAATTGATTTAGGTGCTTCAGATATACATATAGAACCTAATGAATTCTTTATGCTGATAAGATTCCGTAAAGATGGAGACTTTATACTTTATGATAAATTACATAAAGAAAATATAAGCTCTGTAGTAACTAGATTAAAAGTATTATCAAAGATTAAAATTGATGAAAATAAAAAACCTCAAGATGGTAAAATTGTTTATATGTATGAAAAAGAAAGTCAAAATATTGATATAAGACTTTCTACTCTTCCTACAAATTATTGAGAAAAAGTAGTAATGAGAATACTTAAGCAAGATGAATCATTGATAAATATAGATGCATTATGACTAATAGATGTAAATTTAGTAAAAGTTAAAGAAGCATTAAATAGTACATATTGAATAATATTAATGGCATGACCTACTGGTTCATGAAAATCTACTACTCTGTTTTGAGTTTTAAAATATTTTAATCCTCTAGAATATAATATTTCTACACTTGAAGATCCAGTGGAATATGATATGTGATTTGTTAATCAATCTCAAGTAAAACCAGAAATTGGATATTCATTTTCTACTTGACTTAGAAGTCTTGTAAGACAAGATCCTGATATCATAATGGTATGAGAAATCAGAGATACTGAAACTGCTAAATTAGCAGTAGAAGCTGCTCTAACAGGTCACTTGGTACTATCAACAATCCATACAAATTCAGCTGCCTGAACAGTGCAAAGACTTATAAATATGGGGGTTGAACCATTTTTATTAGCTTCAGCTATGAAAATGGTTATATCTCAAAGACTATGAAAAAAAATATGTCATGATTGTAAAGAAGAATACGTTCCTAAAGAATCTGAACAAAAAAAGGTTAATGAAATATTATGACCTATAATGAGCAAAGATGATATGAAAGCAATAAAATTTTATAAATGAAAATGATGTGAAAAGTGTTGAGATACTTGATATAGAGGTAGAATGTGATTCCATGAAGTGTTATTAGTATGAGATTATCTTGAACCATTAATACTAGAAAAAGAAAGTTCTAATGCTATGAGAGAAGTAGCTATAAAAAATTGAATGGTAACAATTACTCAAGATGCATTACTAAAAGCTGTAATCTGAGAGACAACAATTGAGGAAGCATTAAAATTAATATAACCCACCATACAAAAAAATCCTGTCTATTGTTTCTAACCCCTCCCTCTCACTACCGTTCGAGTACTCCCCTTGGAAAGGGGAGAAATCTAATTTCTTCCCTTTCCAAGGGAAGTCCGCGCAGGGGGATGGGTTCGTATATTAAGTACATAAAAAATATAACTAACTAATAAAAATGTTTGGTTTTCTAAAAAGAAAAAAAGTAAATACTGAAGAGGTAAAAGCATTTGATAGCGCACTAAAGGCTACAAATATTTTTATCATGCTTTCAGAATGGGAAAAAGCAAAAAAAGCATTAGATGAAATTGAATATAAAGAAAAAGATTCTTTAAATGAAATATTAGATAAATTAGATAAATTAGATGATTGAGAAGAAGTTCATAAAAAAGAAAAAATAAAACTAACTGACAATTTTAAAAAGAAACAAAAACGCTTAGATAAATTAAGAAAAATCTTAAATAAAAAAGAAGACAAATATAATACCAGAGTAGAAAAAGAAAGATTTAAAATAAGATTTAAAAAAATAAAAAATGAAGTTGATGTATTAACTTGAAATAAGAAAAATGATCAAGCACTATGATTATTACAAAAATTTCTTGAAGAATATTCTAATAATTCATCTGTAATAACATTTTATAATAAAGAAAAGAAAACAATTCTAAAAAATATTGAAAAAGTACACACAGAAAATGAAGATAAGGTAAAAAATGATGCAAAAATGGAGGCAATGAGCCTTATATGAAAAACTGTAAATTTTAATGAAGATGAAAAAAAAGAAAAAAAGGAACATATTTCATTTCTACAAAAATTAAAAAATAAAATTAATTTTTATAAAAAAATAAAAGTTAGAATCAAAAAAAAGAAATTATTAGATGAAATAAATCTACTAATAGAAGAAGATTCAAAAGTTAAAAACGACCTTGCTGCAAGAAAATTAGCAAATATTCATAAATGATTAGTAAAAGAATTGAAAAATAATAAAATGCTAGGTTATGAACTATATTGAAAAATATTATGAGCAGACAAAATATCTGGTGATACATTCTGATTTGTAGAAAATGATAAAAAATATAATTTTTTTCTATGAGATGCTACAGGTCATGGTATTAGAGCTTGATTTATTATTACTTTATTAAGTAGATTATTTAGTAAATATGTTAAAAACAATGAGCTAAACGAATTAACTTATGAAATTAATAATTGATTAAAGCAAGACTTAAAATCAAGGAATTTTATTACATGAATATTTTTTGAAATATTTAAAGATGATACTTCAACCCTAAATTTTGTCTGAATGTGACATGAACCAATGCTTATATATAGAAAGAAAAATGGACAAATTGAAAAAAATATTGCATGATGATTGGCAGCATGAATTAGATTAATAAATAAACCTGATGATATAAAAGTAAAAAAAGTAAATATTGAAGATTGAGATATATTATTAACATATAGTGATTGAATAGTAGAAAATAAAAATAGTGAATGAGAATTTTATTGAATAGATAGATTAACACGTTCATTTGAAACTATAGCTTCATCAAATAACAACATAAATGATATTTATGATTATATCATAAATGATGTGAAAATTTTTAGATGATGAGCTCAATTTGATGACGATGTTAGTACATTATTATTAAGAAGAGAAACAAATAAAGATATAGTTGATGAATCATCTAATTATCTAGAAAATCTAAAAGCAAAAGAATGATTAAAAAATAGTGATATCAAAAAAATGAGATGAAAAACTATTGAAGATATTGATAAACAATTAGAAGTATTAAAAAAGAAAAAAGAAACTCGTAGAATCATTAAGGTATTAGAAACTCTATACTATACATGAGAAATATTAAAACTAAAACAAGAATCTATTAGATATATAAAAGAATGATTTATAGATAAAAAAATAAATTTCTATCTAAAAAAAGCCATTGCAAATGAAAAAAAATATAAAATAGAACAAAAAAACCAAAAAATAGTTAATAAATACCATATATTAGAAGAACTATTTAAAAAATGAGATTATGAAACAGTAATCGGGGAAGCCGAAGAAATAATAAGTAAAGATGGGAATATATAAATTTATTTTTAACCAAACTCTATGTTTGCACTTTGAAACAATTTCTATGATAAATTCTGAAACTTTAACAATGATAAGTTTGTTAAGATTTTAGAAAAATCAAGAAAAGCTAAAAGAAATAAACAGATGAAAAAATCAGGTAATATGAACTTTGAAATTACCTTATTTGAGAGTGCTTCAAAAAAAGATGTTTGGGGTTTTATTAATAAATTTGGTATATTTATTAATTCATGAATTGATGTTAAATGAGCTTTATCAATCCTTACAAAACAAGTAAAAAACCCATATTTAAAAAGAGTTATAATTGAAATGAAAGAAAATATAAATCACGGTATTAGTATAAGTGAAACCATGAATCAATATCCAAAAGTATTTGATTCATTAACAACAGCGCTTGTTTGAGTATGAGAAAAAACATGACAATTAGGTAAAATATTAATAGAACTTGATGCAAATTTACTAGAAAGTATTGAACTAAAAGGAAAAGTAAAATGAGCAATGATATATCCTATGATATTATTATGAATGACTATAACAATGGTAACATTTATGATGGTATTTATAGTACCTAGAATTACTGAATCATTTGAAAAAGCTGGTAGTGAATTGCCTGCTTTAACACAATTTATAGTAAAAATATCTAACTTTTTTGTAAATGATTATTGAAAACTTTTAGTATGAATTGTTTGAATTATTATGTTTTTCAAAATGGTAAATGCTACTTATTTTTGAAGAATGATAATCTCAAAATTTATGACAGTAATGCCTATCTTTTGATATGTAGTTAAACAATCTAATATAGTATTTTTTATAAAATCATTTACCATTCTTTTAGATTCTTGAGTATTACTGTTAGAATCATTAAAAACTTCTAGTAAAGTAGTACCAAACTTAGCATATAAAAAAGAATTAATTAGAATAAAAAATGAAGTAGAGGTATGATTAACTATTTCAAAATCTCTATGATTAAATACAGATTACGAACAATCAGTTTACTTAAATAAACTATTCCCAGAAGAATTTGCATATGTAGTAAGTACATGAGAAGAAACTTGAAGTTTATCTATATCACTTAAAAAAATCTGAGGTAATTATAATACAGAACTAAAAAGATATATCTCAAATCTATCAAGTATGATGGAACCTGTAATTATTGTAATAGTATGAATAATGGTTGGTACAATAGTTGTTGCAATAATGCTTCCATTCTTTGAAATGTGAAAAATTGCGAAGAATTTATAAACCCACCCCCTAACCCCCTCCCTCGTAAGGAGGGGAAAAAACACAAATAATATTGTCTATTTTTGACAATATTATTTTTTTGTCCATAATAGTATATCACACTATACAAGCCAAAAACGTCCAAGTGAAATTATAAAAAAGACTTGCAATTAGTTTTATATCAGTAAAATAAATATGTCTATAAAAGACATTATTTTATAAATTTATTTTGTATTTATTTTCTAACATTATATAAAAATGAGAAATACAAAAAGTGCATTCACGTTAGTGGAGTTAATCGTGGTTATTACTATTCTTGCTATTCTAGGTACTATAGCTTTCATATCTCTACAAGGATATTCAGCTGACGCTAGAAACTCTAAAAGAACTTCTGATCTTGGTAACATCCAATCAGCTATGTCTTTAAAAATGGTTGAAGGTGTTCCTTTAATGAGTTTTATTACTGAAGATACTAATAATGAAATTTCTGCTATTGACTTAGCATGAATTCTTGATGCATCTTCTACTTATAATGCTGGTACTCCTAGCTATACTGTTTTAAACGTTGCTGCTAAAGATTTTAAAGATCCTAAAGGTGATAATGAATATAGAATTGGTGGTACAACATTAAAAGGTGGAGTTTTCCAATTAGCTGCTGCTATGGAAGTTGATGGTACTGACACTGCTCAAGTTAATGGAACATACGTTAATAGATCAGTTGTTTCTCACACTGGTACAACTGATGGTCAAACTTTCACTGTTTGAGACCAAGCTGCAAATTATTTTAAGGTTGGTGATACTGTTACTCATAACTGAGCAACTCCTGGTGATACTACAATCTCAAAAATTTCTAGAGATGGTGTAACTATCACTTTAGCTGCAGCTGAAGCGGTTGTATCTACTGCAACTACTTTAGAATTAGCTGAAGCTGAAGAAGCATGATTAATTGATACTACATGAACTGCTACTGGTGTTATAGTTAACTTAGGTACAACTTACTTACCTTACTAATTAGTTATTGTAAATAGATTGAATTTTAGAAAAAGAACTCGAGAGAGTTCTTTTTTTTTGGTATTTTATTAATTATACATATAATAAAATTAATAAATAAATAATATAAAATTATGAATACTTATACTATTAATAAATTGAATACTGATAAAAAAATTGATATAATCTTTTCTTACCTTTTTTCAGAAGATAAAAGTAATGAAGAAGAATTTTTTTGGAATTCATTAAAAAAAGATGAAATCAGTAAATTAAATAAAATTAATAAAAATGATGAGACTTTTGATTTTAGTGATTTAAAATCAGAAATACTATGAAAATAATTTTTACTAAAATTTTTAAAAAATCTATTAAAAAATTAGAAAAAAATATCCAAATTAGAATTATAGAAAAAATTGATATAATTAATAAAACTAATGATAATATTTATGATTTAAACTTAGATATAAAAAAAATGTTCCCTAAAGAAAAATGATTTTATAGAATTAGAATATGAAAATATAGGATAATTTTTGTATTTAAAAATAATACAATTAAATTAATTGATGTTGATAATAGAGATTCTATTTATTTATAAAATAAAAACACTCTCACGAGTGTTTTTATTTTTTTATGATATAGCTTCCTTAATCAATTTAGGATTATTTGAAAACTTAAGTCATTCTTCTTCTGTTATAATTCAACCATTAATTAGTTTGATAATATCTGTTTCTAAAAGTTGCATTCATTCTCTTTGTCACATTTGGATAACTGATGGGATTTGATGAAGATCATTTTCTCTAATAAGATTAGCCACTGCTGAATTTTTTACTAAAATTTCTTTTGCTAATTTCACTCATGTACCATCTGTTGTTTTTAGTAATCTTTGAGAAAATACAGCTACAAGTGAATCAGCTAATTGCATTCTAACTTGATTTTTATCTTCACCATTAAAGCTATCAAGTATTCTAGTAATTGTTTGATATGCACTTCTAGTATGAAGTGTAGAAAAAACTATATGCCCTGTTTCTGATAACCTAAGAGCCATCTCCATTTCTGCCTTGTTTCTCATTTCCCCAAATAATATAACTTGTGGATTTTGTCTCATAGCTCAAATTAATCATGTTTCATAATCTGGTATATCTTTTCAAATTTCTTTATGTTCAACTATAGATTTTTTATGTGGGTGAACATATTCAATTGGATCCTCTATTGTGATTATATGTTTTATTTTATGCTCATTAATATAATCAATCATAGCAGCCAATGTAGTAGTTTTACCTGAACCTGTTGGACCAGTAACTAATATTAATCACTGTCATAATTTTGTTACATCTTTATAAATATCTGGCAATCACAACTCTTCAATTTCTGGAATATTTGCAGTTAAAAGTCTAAAAACTATCATAAAATATCACATTTGAAATGAAATATTTGTTCTAAATCTTCTTTCTCAATAAGAAAAAGAAAAATCTAAATTTTTTGTTTGTTTTAATATTTCAAGTTGTTTTTCAGTAATCAAAGATTCTGCAAATTTTCTGGTTTCTTCTTTTGTAAATTTTTCCAAACCATCATCTAGTTTAATTATTTCTCAACCAATTTTAACAGCAGGAAAAGCTCATACTGTTATATACATATCACTTCAATTATTATCTATCATTACTTGAAGTAATTGATCTTTTAACATATGTTCTTCCAAAATAACTTTATCCATTGTTTTTTGTATTAATACTAATATATATATTTTACTATATTTTTGATTATTAAGCAAAAAATACAAAAAAAAATCCCCCTCCTTAATAAGGAGGGGGTTAAGGGTTGGTCTTTATTTAAAAATCTTTTTTCTAAAAAAGAATACAGAATTAACAATTACAGCCAATAAAATTAAAATTGAGGTTGTTGTACCTGTTTCAGGAGTACCTGCAGAGTTAAGCGCAACTTCTTCAACATTTCATTCATCTGGAGTTACCGGTTCAGTAAATACTGCTGCGACTTCATTTTCTTCTTCTGGTATAGCTTGAGTTAGATTAGATGGTGTAGTAAAATCATGTAAATCTTCATCAAAAGTTAAATCATCTCAATTTACATCTTCCAAAGATAAAATCATAACTATATAATTAGTTGATCTTTCTAATGCTTCCTCTATTTCTAACTGCAACTTATTATTTCATTCTGATTTTAATCCAGTTGTCTTTATTTCACTAAGTATTTTAAATTCAAATAAATCTTCTGTTAAATCATTTGTAAAATATAATTCCATAGTTCTAGAATCTACTATATCTACCTTTTCTATTCATTCTTCTCAGTCTAACAAATTTATATTTTCTATTTCTCACTGTAAGAAATCTCAAATACTAAAATCTATGTTTCCGCTTGCTCAAAGTATACTTATAAGACTATAAGATGTATTAGCTATTAAATCACTAGACAAATTTATCAATACTTTTTTTAAATTTTCAGAATCTTTCACACTAAAAGAAACAGGAATATCTTTCAAAATTTTTACTTCTCAAGTTATATCAATATCAGAAAAAATCACATCTGGACTAGCAGTTAATTCTACACTATTATTATTTAATGCTTCAATTTTATCAATTGTAGCAGCATTTACACTTCACACACAAATTGATGAAATCATCAATAACAAAACTGCTTTAGCTAAATTTTTCATATTTATATTGTATTATTAATAAATTAATACTCTCCCAGTATTATAGTATCAAAAGTAATAAAAAAATCAAACTTTTTATTTTGATTTTTGTCTTAGATAACTTTCCATAATAAGTACTGCTGATATATCATCCTTTTTTCACTTTTTATTTTTAACTCAAAGTAAATCTAATGTATGGTCAGCCTCAAAACTTGTAAACCTTTCATCAACTCATTCTATTTTTAACTTCGGAAAAATATTTTTTAATTTTTCTATAAAATTTCTTGTTTTATCTAATTGTCTCATTTTTTTTCCATGTAAATCATATGGTAATCAAACTACTATTACTTTTATTTTATATTCACTTATTATTTTTTTTAATTCTCTAATAAGTTTTTGTCTTTCTACTATTGCTTTAGGTATTATTATTCATTCTACTTCTACAGCAATTCAGCATCTTTTATCTCATAAATCTATAGATAAATACATTTTTATCCTTTATTAACAATTATAAACATTTTAGCCATTGCATCTTTTCCTAATTTTACAAAAATTTGGTGTTCTCATAATTTTTTTATATGACCATCCATCAACCTTATATATTTTTTTGATAATTCTATTTTAAAAATTTTCTTTATTTCTCTTATAATATCTTTCTCTCAAATACCTCAATAAACTTTTCCATTATCTCATGTTTTTAAAACAAATTCTAATTTTTTTCCATTTAACTGATCTACTATATTGTGTCTCCCTTCAATCAATCATCTTTTGTGAGCTTCCTCTCTTTGTAATTTTTCTTTATGTTCTTTTTCTGCTTGTGGAGTCAATTCTATAGCCAATCATTTTGGGAAAAGCATATTAGCAGCATATCCTGGTTTTACATCTTTTATATCTCCAGGTTTTCATACATTTATTACATGTTTTTTAAATAGTACTTTCATGTGGTTAATTTTAGTTAATAATCCTGTCTATTATTTCTAATCCCTCCCTCTTCACTATCGTTCGAGTACTCCCTTTGGAAAAGGGAGAAATTAAATTTCTTCCCTTTCCAAGGGAAGTACCGAGGTACGAAGGGATGGGTTAGAACCTAAATACACTTTTAACTTTCTTCACCTCCCTCTCCTTCTATATCTTTAATAGAAATTCTATACCCTGTCAATTTAGAAGCTAAATTAACATTAAGTCCATTTTTTCAAACAGCTTTTGCTCTTTCTGATGGATCTATGTAACAAGTAGCTAATTCATCATCTTCATCTATTTCTACTTTTACAACTTGAGCTGGTGAAAGTGATTTTTTTAATATTTCTCTTATATCACCGGTATTAGCTATTATATCAATTTTTTCTCCTGATAGTTCATCCATTACTGATTTTACTCTAATACCTTTTTGACCAATAAGTGTTCATACTGGATCGATTTCTTCATAAGTAGTAGAAACAAGTAGTTTAGTTTTTACTCATGGTTGTCTCACTATATTATCAATAGTAATAATTCCCTCTCCTATTTCAGAAACTTGTTCAGCAAAAATAGCACTTACTAATTCTGATCTTTTTCTAGAAAGAATAACTTTTGGAGTACCTGTTTCATTTTTTGAAACCTCAGCTATGTATAAATAAAATCTATTTCATGCTGAATAAACGTCTCTTGATACTTGTTCTGATTTTGGTAATACAACTTGGTTACCATTATAATCAAAAACAACCTTACCTCATTCAACTATTTCTACTTTTACATTTACTATTTGCCCTTCTTTTCATTCGAATAAATCATAAATTTTTTCTTTTTCTGAATCACCTATTTTTTGAATAATAACTTGTCTAGCTGCTTGAGACGCTATTCTTCAAAAACTTTCACCTCAATCATCACTATTTATTTCATCTGTTACATCAAGTTCTATAACATCTCACTCTGAATAATCTCCAGCGGAATCTCCTAAATCTTCAAAAGAAATTTCAGTAGCTGGATTAGTAACTTCTTTAACAACCGTTTTTTCTACAGCTATTTCCATAGATTCATTTTCAAAATCTAGTTTTACATTTACTTCTTCTTCACGATTAGAAGAATAATCTTTTTTATACGCAGTCTTAATTGCTGCCTCAATAATCTCAACTAATTTTTCTTTTGGAATTTTTTTCTCAATAGAAATAATATTTATTGCTTGTTCTATTTGCTTAATGTCTAACATAATATTTTAATTAATTATAATATATATTTTTAAAACAAAACGAGAATTTGCTTTCACAAATCCCCGCTTTAGTTCTAATATATTGGTAGTTTATTGGTTTTTTGTGGAAATGCAAATTTTTGTTTTATCCCATAAAATCACAATATTTATTTTTAACCTTTTCTAATACTTTTTTTTCAATTTTAGCTACTGATCTATCTATCAAACTTTTATGTAACGAAAATACATTATGAAATCTAAAAAATGATTTCTTTTTTATGCTTCATTCTTCAAGGTCATTTTGTTTTAACTCAAGTGAATATGTTCCTATTCATTTATTTCAATATATTCAAACAAGCATTAAATTATCATCTCTATTAAAGTTTTTATTTGAAATTACCAATGCTGGTCTTAATTTATAATTACTTAAATCTGTAAATGGAAATTTTACTAAAACTATGTCTCATTTTTTATATCACATCTTTATAAAAATTATTCAAATAAATCATCATGAATATCATCAAGCCAATCAGACATATTGTTTGAAATTCATTTATTATATTCATTCTCTATTACTTTATCCTCCAGTAAATTTGGAATATTAAAAATATCACTTTCTTCTTTTGTATCTGGATAAGGTGTAATTAAAAATTCTTTTCTATGTCTTTCTCAAAATACTATTGGAGAATTTGTTGTTTTTACATTCTCAAGATGTGAACTCAAATTTGATCTAAGTTCTGAAATTGCTAATACATTCATAATAAAATAGTTAACTTGTACAACTTGTACGTATTATACTACAACTTATTTTTTATGCAAATAAAAACTTGTACAACTTGTACAAGTTTTTAGTATTTCATATTTTTTCTACATTTTTTTTCTTAAAAAACTTGGAACATCTAAATCATCTTTACTTGGTGTTGGAGTAACTGGAGTGACTCTAGAGTCTGATACAGCTTTTCTTCCAAAAGGGTTAGAAATTTGTGATTTTACTTTTACAGCTTCTGAGTGGCTTTTATTTGAATCTTCATCAAAACCTGTAGCAACAACTGTAATTTTTAATTCACCGTTATATTCTTCATTAATAGTTGCACCAAATATAATATTTGCGTCACTATCAACTGATTCAGTAATAATTTTTGCAGCTTCATCAACTTCAAACATTGATAGATCAGTACCTCATGTTATGTTGAATAATAATCATTTTGCTCAAGCAATAGATAATTCAAGTAAAGGAGAATCAATAGCTCATCTAGCAGCTTCAATAGCTCTATTTTCACCACTTCAATAACCAATACCCATTAATGCTGAACCAGCATTTTTCATAACTGAAGTCACATCAGCGAAATCAACATTAATTAAACCTGGTTGAGTTATTAAATCAGAAACTCATTGTACTCATTGATTTAATATTTCATCAACTATTGAGAAAGCATCAAGTAATGGAGTTTTTTTATCAATTATAGATAATATTCTATCATTTGGAATTGTTATAAGAGTATCTACTTTTTCTTTTAAACTACTAAAACCATCTATTGATTTACTCATTCTATTTTGCCCCTCAAAAGCAAAAGGTTTTGTAACTATTCAAACAGTCAAAGCTCATAATTCTTTTGCAACTTCAGCAACAACTGGAGCAGCACCAGTACCAGTACCTCAACCTAATCCACAAGTAATAAATACCATATCAGCTCAAGTCAAAGCATCTTTTATATCTTCTCTAGATTCTTCTGCTGATTTTTTACCAGTTTCAGGATCAGCTCATGCTCATAGACCTTGAGTTATAATTTTTCAAATATTTAATTTAATTGGAGCTAGTGAATTAAATAATGCTTGAGTATCAGTATTTATAGCAACAAATTCTACTCATTCTAGACCTCATTCTATCATTCTGTTTACTGCATTTTGTCATGCTCAACCTACTCATACTACTTTGATTTTAGCTACAGGTGAAATTCCTGAGTTAATATCAATTTCTTCTGGACCAGCAAATGCTGCTCCATCTTTTGCTCATCCTAGCAAACTCTTTAACTTATCTTCTCTCTTTGTCATAATGTATTATTAATTTTTAAAGTTTTAAATTAGACCTCATCCTTGAATTCATTCTCCTTTGGAGGAGAAGGAGGCTGCAATTTTTTATTCTTGCTCCCTCTCCTCCAAAGGAGAGGGTTGGGGTGAGGTTACGGTAACAATTTCTTAAATATATTCCTTATTGAATCAAAGAATCATCATATATTTAATGAAATCAAATTAGAATTTACTTGGTACATATTTGAAAAAATCATTGTTCATATTACTGCAGCAAATACTGGATCACTTATCGAAGCATCTACTAATTCATCTTTTGATACAGGTAATCAAATGAATACTGGTAGTTTTAAACTCTTTTTAGCTAAATCTACATATCATTTCATTTTAACTCATCCTCAAACACAAACAGCTCATTCAGGAAGCATTCAATCTTTTCAAACTTTCTTTAATTCTTCTCTAACAAAATAAAATATTTCTTCATATCTTGCTGTAACTATTTTTGAAAGATATAAAGTAGACACCTCTGCCTCTTCTCACATATTCAATTCACTTAAATTAAACTCTTTATCTGTATATCACTCTTTGTTATCTAAATCCAATTCAGCTAAATCAATTTTTATTTTTTCAGCTACTATAGTAGAAGTTCTAAGTCATAGTGCTATATCATTTGTTACATTATCTCATCCTATTGGAATTACTCCAGAATAATGTAATACTCCATTTTCATATACTGTAACTCATGTTGTAGAAGATCATATATCAACACATACAACTCAAAGCTCCTTTTGTCTTTTTGTTAAAACTCATTCAGGTGAGCTAAGTAAGTTTGGATATATATCATATATTTCTATTCATATATCACTTACAGCTTTCTTTATATTATTAAGTACATTCAAATTCATTGAAAATATATTTGAAACAACCTCTAATTTTCTAGCTGACATTCATATTGGGTTTTTTATACCATCTTCTAAATCTACCAAGAAATTTTCTGGAATTACTTTTAATATTTCTTTATTAGGAAGATCTACTCAATTTTTAGCCATCTCTAATGCTCTATCAATATCTTCTTCTGAAATTTCTCATCCAGTAACAGATACAACTCATTTATTTCTAAATACTTCAAATGATGAAGAATTAAATGAAATATAAGCTCACCCTATTTGTTCACCTGACATTTTTTCAGCTTCTCATAGAGATGTATCTAAATTGTTTTTAAACTCTTCCATATCTAGAATATTTCATTTTCTAATTGCATTTGAATCAGAAATTCATACTCATAGGATATGAAAGTCATCTTTATTTTCACTATCAAAATATCAAATAATAGTTCTTATTTTTGAACTTCAAATATCTATCGTAGTTATTGTATTAGATGTTCACATATTTTATTTTTTTATTTAAATTTTAATTTCTTTGTTCTATTTTTGTATACGACTTATTTCCTGTTAAACAACACCTTCATTGTTTTTAGTAGTATATAAATATATTTAGATTATATTTAGCATTTTTTGTTAATCAAAAAAACTTACTTAAGTCATGTTAAAAAGGCAAAAAAAGTAGCTTCCTATTAACATATCACTTTATTTGCATAATTTTAATAAATATATTATTATATAAATAGATAAAAAAATAGTTAGTCTCTTAAAAAAACAAAAAAATACATGAAATGATTTTATAATATTTTCCAATTTATAACATTAATACTCTTATTAAGTAATCCATTAATGTATTTATTTTTTTGAGAAAAGTTTTCAGAATTAGATAGTTCAAATAAAATGATTATTGTATCTTTTATAATATTTTTTCAATTTTCTGTTATAATTATCCTTATAAAAAAATTTTTTCATGATCCTATAAAAAAATTAGAATATACTATAAAAAATTTCTTAGTTTGAAATTTAAAAAATTCAGACATAGATTTCAAAAAAACTCTAAACCCACATCTAAATTATGCTCTATCCTTTTTTTCTAAAACACTTAATACATTAAAACATATAAAAAATGAATTTATTCATGGTAAAGAAATAAAATGAGAAGTAGAGATAGGTAAAGAAATTCAATGAAAAATGTTAACTAAAAAATTGATTGATGTTCCTTGATTAGATGTTATTGTTAAATCAAAACCAGCATGAGAAATTGGATGAGATTCATATGATATAATAAAACAGTGAAAAAATTATTATATATATGTAGCTGATGCTACTGGTCACTGAGTATGAGCATGATTTATTATGATAATGGTAAATGCTCTTATTAGCTGATTCTCAAAAATTTATAAAAGTTGAGCTGAAATAGTATCTAAAACAAATGAAATATTAAAGCCTAGAATAAAAGCTAATTTGCTAATGAGTCTTTTACTCATAAGATGGAATAATGAAGAAAAAAGACTTTTTATGACTTGAGCATGACATGAATACTTAATGATTTATAAATATGCTGAAAATAAAACTTATAAAATAAAGTCTGGTTGAGTTGCTTTATGAATGGCTAAAAATATATCAAAAATAATTAAGGAAAATGAATTAAAATTTGAAGAAAATGATATTATAGTACTATATAGTGACTGAATAACTGAAGCTATAAATAAATCAAAAAAAGATTGAAATGAAGAAATGTTTTTAGAATCAAGATTAGAAACTTCAATTACTAATGCACCAAATATATCAGGTAAAAAATATAAAAGTGCTAGAAGTGTGTTTAATAATATCACAATAGATTTATCAAAATTTATGTGATATAATCATGTACAACTAGATGATATTACTCTTGCAGTTATTCACTATAAATGAAAAGATTTTGACCCAGAATCAGATTTTAATGAAACAATTTGAGATGATTTTATTACTGAATGGAATTGGTAAAAAAATTAATAATCCATCACCCTATCGGGAGCTTCCTTTAGTATTAAAGGAAGGTGGTCGAAGACCGGATGGATTATTTTTATTTTACAAAACAACATAAATAAATAAAATAATTATCAAATAATTATTAAATATTTTTGATGGAAAACGAAAACAAACTATTAGGACTTGTAAAACAAAGAATAAATGGGGATACTTACTCTTATATGAAGAAAGAGGATACAAAGAAAAAAGTATCTGCTTCTGAAGAAAAAGAGATTCTTGAATCTGAAAAGCAGTACAAAGAAGCTTTGGCTTATATAAAAGATGCTATAGCTCCCGCTTATTGGAAATCATATCCAAATAAACTAAAAATTAACAATACTTATGTTAAGACTTTTTTTGTATATGCATATCCTAACTTTTTAGAATGAAACTGGTTATCTCCAATAATCAACTGGGATGTAAAATTTGATATGAGTTTCTTTGTATACCCTATTGAATCAGCATTTATACAAAAATATTTAAAAAAGAGACTTACTCAATTAAATTCAGAAAGAAGTATACTAGCTGAAAAATGACTTTTAAATGATCCTGCTATTGAAGCTCAAATTCAAGATGTTGAAGAACTTAGATATAAATTAACTAGATGAGAAGAAAAATATTTTCACTTAGCACTATATATAACAGTATATGCTGAAAATGAAGAAACTTTAAATAAAATATGAAAAGATGTTGAAACAATACTAGCATGAAGAAATGTATTACAAAAACAATCATTTTTGAGAGCAGAACAAGCATTTATCTCAACATGACCATTCTGTAAAGATGAATTATGAGTTTATAGGAATATGTCTACTGGATGACTTTCTACTACTTTCCCTTTCACTTCAAGTACATTAACTCATGATGATTGAATTCTCTATTGAGTAAATACACATAATAATTCTTTAATAATTTTTGATAGATTTAAAACTGAAAATGCAAATATGACTGTGTTTGCAAAATCTGGTTGAGGTAAATCATTTGCTGTAAAACTTGAAATACTTAGAAGTTTGATGTTTTGAACTGATGTAATTGTTATTGATCCAGAAAATGAATATAAAGCTCTTATAAATCAAGTTTGATGAAGTTATTTAGATGTTTCTCTAAACTCAAACCAAAGAATTAATCCTTTTGATCTTCCTCTTTGACTAAAAGATTTAGAAGAAAGACCATGAGATCTTCTTAGAAGTGCTGTAATAGATTTATTATGACTAATGAATCTAATGCTTGGTAAAATGACTGCTATGGAAGAATCAATTATGGAAAAAGCAATTATAGCAACTTATAGTCTGAAATGAATTACTTTTACTGATGATAATGTAGAATGAAAAGATATTCCAGTAATGAAAGATTTACAAGACGTTTTAGATACTATGGATGGAGGTAATAGTTTAGTAATAAGACTTGAAAAATTTACAACAGGTATATTTAGCTGAATATTTTCAAATAAAACAAATATAGACTTAAGTGAATGATTACAAGTATTCTCAGTAAGAGATTTAGATGACATGATGAGACCTATTGCTATGTATGTAGTACTTAATTATATTTGGAACAAAGTTAAATCTAGTGCTAAAAAAAGAATGCTAGTTGTAGATGAAGCCTGGAATATTATGCAACATGAAGACTCAGCTAAATTTTTATTTGGTCTTGTTAAAAGAGCCAGAAAATATCATCTTTGAATCACAACAATAACACAAGACGTAGAAGATTTTATATGAAGTAAATACTGAAAACCAATAATGACAAACTCTTCTATTCAATTATTATTAAAACAATCAACAGCTTCAATAGATGCATTACAAAACATATATAAACTAACAGAACAAGAAAAATACATACTATTAAATGCTTCAGTTGGTCAATGATTATTCTTCGCTTGAACAGATCATGTTTGAATTCAAGTTGTAGCTAGTTATTATGAAGAACAAGTTATAACTACTGATCCTAATAAAGCTGAGTAAAACATATAAAAAAAATATTAAATCTAATTGATTTAATATTTTTTTATTACTATTTTATTTTTCAATAACTCTTCTCACTCTTTTATGAATTGCTCTCAACTCCAATAACCCAAATCTAATTTCATTTATAACACTAAGATAAAAAATACTACTATGTATATCAATTTTTCCTTTTTTTACATATTCTAAATCTTCTTCAATAAAATCATCAAATGTAAGTAAGAATGATTCTAGTTCATCAAAATGTTTAGAAAATTTTCTAGTTTCAATTTTTTCAAATAATTTATTATATAACTTATTTACCTTTTTATTTATTTTTCTCAAATTTTCTAATTCTATACCAGAGAAAACATGATTATTGTCAATATATTGTGTAATAGTTTCAGAAGCTAAAAGTAAAGATTTTGAATAATTTTTCAGTGAATTTAAAATTCAAATATGTGTAGATAAACGTTTTATTTCTTTATCTTCTACATCTCATAATTGAACAAGTAAATTTCTTTTAAAATCATAAATGTTCATTTTAAAATCTAAAACATCACTATTAATTGTCTTCATTTTTCATACATTCTCTTTTGCTAAACAATCAATCATTTCAGAAAAATAATTTTGTCATAAAGATAAATTTTCTTTTACTATAGTTAAAAATCATTTAGATGATATATTATAATTATTCATTTTAGATATTAATTTATCTTCCTTTTGGTGTGATTTTTTTATAAATAATGGTTTAATCATTACAAATACAGTAAATAAAATTATTGCTACTGCAACAAATGGTCATCCAAAATAAATTGCACTAGCTATCATAAAAGAAAACATAAATGCTCAAAAAGCAGTTAAAAACCACCCAGATATTACACTTATTACTCCATTTACTCTATATACAGCACTTTCTCTTCACCATGCTCTATCAGAAAATGCAGCTCACATAGCAACCATAAAAGTTACATAAGTAGTAGATAGTGGTAATTTATATGATGTAGCTATAGATATAAGTATACTTGAACATATTAAAATTACTGAAGCCCTTACTAAATCAAAAGTATTTTCCTGCTTACCTTCTTTTACTTTTTTAAATCTATTTCATATATAATTCCACATACCTGCAGGAATAATTTTTTCTATACCTCTCAAAAGTAATATAAACTTTCTAACTATCACTTTAGAAGGGTAAGATGAACCAAATTTTTCTTTTCCTCAATCTTGACGACTTAAATCAAGACCTGTTTTTAATACTCTTTTAGCTTTTTTTGAAAAAATAAGAGTTGCTACCATTATTACACCGGCAGATAGAAGTATTAAAACATTTGCTTTTTCTTTTTTATTTAACGCGTCCATCATAAATAAACTTGGATCTGTTATTGATACATCAGAAGCAAATAAACTATAAGATTTTAAAGCAGCTAGAGGTACTCATATAAAGTTTACTAAATCATTTCAAGCAAATGCTAAAGCTAAAGAAAATGTTCAAATCAAAACAACCATTTTGAAAACATTTACTTTAAAAGAAAGCAGTAATTGAAAAATTATAAACCACACAATAAAAGCTACAGATAAAAACCCAAGCAAGTTAGAGTTGATAAAAGAAATCATTGCTTTATAATCTCAAATTGCTACCCCTTTTAATCATTTTGCAAATAAAAAGTGAGTTATAGCAGTTGTAGCTATTGCTCACAAAATTGCTGACCAATATTTAGGTTTATTCTCATAATCAAAAGTAAAAAACATTCTAGTAATATATTGTACTACTCATCAAAGAAAAAATGAAGCTAAAACAGATCAAAATATTCAAAATATAATAACAAGTACTTTACTAGTATTTATAAAGTTTGGTAAATCAGCTATAGATAAATCTGTTGAACTCATTACTTTTACAGTTCACATTACAACAGCTGATCCAAGTAAACAAAATACTATAGATACTGTTGTTGAGGTCGGCAACCCTAAAGAATTAAACTTATTTAATAACAGAATATCCGCTATCATAACAGTTAAAAACAATATAGTTATTTCTACCAGATTAAAATTTTCTGGATAAAATATTCATTTTCTAGCTACTTCCATTAATCAACTAGAAAATATGGTTCAAATAAGTAGTCATAAAGCTGTAATTATAATTATTTTTTTATAATTTCATGCTTTAGACCCAACAGCTGGACTCAAAAAATTAATTGCATCATTACTAACTCAAACTATTAAATCAAAAATAGCAAATACAAATACAACTCCAACAAAAAACATTAACATATTACTAAAATCCATTTATAAATTATATTAAAAAATAAATCTGTTAATTATTACCTAAATAACTAACAAAATCAAGTTAAAAGAAAAATTTTCCTTTGACAATTTATTAATAATTTTCATAATTAATTTTATATTTAAAAAGAAAATTAAAAAAAATTTGATTTTTATTCTTTTTTTTATAGAATGCTTACGCTTCTAAAATCTCACGCGAGAGAGTAAATAAAAACATATTAATAATAAGAAAATATCATGGCAAAAGAAGTTAAAGGGTATATAAAATTACAAATAGCTTGAGGACAAGCAAACCCAGCTCCTCCAGTAGGTCCTGCACTAGGACAATACTGAGTACCAATTCAAGAATTTACAACTAAATTCAACGATCAAACAAAAGACAAAATGGGTGTTAAATTACCAGTTGTTATTACAGTTTATGAAGACAGAACATTTGACTTCATAGTAAAACAACCACCTATGAGTACTCTAATAATGAAAAAACTTAATCTAAAAAAATGTTCAGGTGTACCACAAAAAGAAAAAGTAGGTAACCTTACATTTGATCAAGTAAAAGAAATCGCAGAAGAAAAAATGCCAGACCTAAATGCTATAGACTTAGCATGAGCAATGAAAATTGTACAAGGTACTGCTAGAGCTTCATGAGTTACTTCTGATATTGACGGAATGACAAAAGAAGAAGTTGCTGCTAAATTAAGCTAAGACGCAAAGAAATTTTGTAAAAATTGATTTGTTGACTTAGGTTACACTAATTAGAATGAATATATATAGGTGTATAAAAAAAATAAAAAAGAAACAATTGTTTCTTTTTTATTTCTCTGCTCCCATCGTCTAGTGGTTAGGACACGGCCTTCTCAAGGCTGAGACCGGAGTTCAATTCTCCGTGGGAGTACCATTGAAGAAATTTAACATTTTAGAGCTTTTAAATAGTGGAGATTCCTCTATTTGAAGCTCTTTTTTAGTGTTTATAAAAAGTTCTAACATTAGGTTTCTGATAATATTTGTTTTTACTTCCATATCTCACTTAAAATAGCTTGTATAAAAGCTTCCTGCTAGTTCTAACAATACTTGGGTCTTCTCCTCATAATTATGATTTTTTATATTATCTTTTTCATCTTGTAAATCCTTAATTTCACTTTCAATTTTATTATTTTTCATTAAATACATTTCCTCACTAATCTTTGATTCTAATTTCATATCAAGCAATTGCTCCTGTTTCTCTTTTAATCAATTAATCTCTAAATCAATATTTATAGAATCATTTCCATTCTCTAATTCATCTTGTCTAAGTAAATCCAATATAATATCTCTATCAATACTAGTAAACACTCTCCTATTTTCTTCTGATTCTTTAATAATTTCTCATATCTTATCAAACAGTTTGTTTTCATTCATGCACACTCTTACATCACTTCTATACTGATTTCAATAATAGCTAATTCCCTTTTGCACATATCAAGTTAATAATATTCATGAAGTATCTTTAATAAATCATTTCAAATAATGTTTTCTGTGACTTCTAGATTTTTCTTTAGTTTTATAAACTCATTTCACAATTCCATTAGCTTTCTCATAAATTTCTTTTGATATCAAAGGCTTATGACTTCAAATAATTTCTTTTCAAGCCCATGTAAAAACTCAATAGTAAAATGTTTTATTAACTATTTTTTGTATTCTATTGGCCTTAAAACAAAGGTTTATTTTATCTCAATACGTCTCTTTCAATATAATTCAGATTGTACTAAATGCTTTATTTTCCAATCTCAAAGCAAATATCTCTTTAACTATTTTTGCTTCTTTCTCATCTACGATTATATCTTTATGTCATTTCTTGATAGTAATATTTTTATATCAAAAAGGAGCTTGTCCCAAGAACCTTCAAGTATTCTTGACACAAGTTTCCATTTTTTCTCTAACATCCTTACTCCTATCCTCATTATCCATTTTAGATAATGATAAATCCAACTGTAATAAAAATTTATCTCTAGAATTATCTCATCTATATTCCCTAGAAGTTCAAATAATTCATTTAATTTGCTTCTTATCCAACAAATCAATAATCCTAGAAGTATCAATATTATTCCTAGACAACCTCTTTGGCTCATCTATAACAATATAATCAATCCTTCAGGTCTTACAGATCCTCACAAGCTCATTAAATCAAGGCCTAGTCCCCTCATCCTTGGCACTCCTACTCTCACCTATTTCATTAACCACATCAAAACCATTAGAAACAGCAATCCTCCTACAATTTTCTAATTGATGCTCAAGAGAATTAGCCTGCCTATCATCTCTATCAGTTGATTTTCTATAATATATTATTGTTTTCATAAAAAAATCTTATTACAATATTAAAGTGGATAATTATCTAAATGCTCTTCAAAAAGATAAATATCAATTAAAGTTCATACTATATCAAATACTTCAAAATGGTGCCATGTAAAACTTGAACACCATTCATATGAAATATCATTCATTGCATGTACATATTCAATTCTCGCATCATATATTTCTTCAAAAGCATCTGAAAAATCATATAATCCAAATTTTTTATTCAAAAACTTTCATACATTTTTTACTTCTTTAATATCATACTTCAACATAATTAATTTTATAATACCTTCTAAAGAAAAAAACAATAATCACATTGATTCTTCATAATAAAAATAATTTGATGACAAAGAAGATGATTTATATAAATAGTAAATTACCTTTAAAAGTATATGTTCTTCTCTATCAATACTAGAAGATATATTTAAAAACCTATCTTTATTAGTATTATTATTAAATTTATAACGAGTATTTTTTACAATTTTATAAACATATTCATAAATATAAATATGTTCTTTTATATATTTTAATACTTTTTTATTGATCTTACCTTTATATATATTGTTTGGTATATTAATTGCAAATGATTTATTCAATGTAACATCTGAAAGTCTTCAATTAAAAGATAATATTAAAGAGCCTAATAAAATCACTAAATCTTTGGTTACTCAACTATTTGAAGATTCTTCTCCTTCAGAAGCAAACCATCATTTTGTTTCTGATAAAAAATATGGATATCAATTATTAATTATATATGCAGACTTTCAAAATATATATTCTTCTCAAGGTAAAGAAGTATACTCTGTAGATCATATCATAAATATAGTTATTGATGAACTACTTTTAGATTCAAGTTGTAAATACTTTAAATTTTCTTTTCCTCATATTTCATCTATTATATTATATTTATGTATAAGTTTTGTATAAATATATTTATCATATAATCTAGCATCATTAGATAAAATAATTTTATTTATCATAGATGTTGATAGTCAATAATATGTACAAATATTTCTAAACAAATTATCTAATTCAATTCTCCATTCAGATATATTATCATTAATATATTTATTTTTAATTGATTCTATTAATCTAAGATATTTCTTTTTTTCATAATTATGAAAAATATATTGATTATCCATATGTAATTAATTAATTTATAATTTTTTATATATTACTATTTTTTATAAATGATACTATTTTTTCTTTACAATTATGTTAAAATATTGTTTAATACTATTTAAATCCATCATAACTTTCCACTATCATCTGCCAAAATCAAACTCTTAAATAAAATATTTTTTCTATTTCTTTTTCTGATAATGTAGGATAGATTTCTCTGAATCTACCCCTGTATTTGTTGAAATCAAGTTTACTTCCATCCATACTTTTCATCATTAAAGTATAGAATATCACCTTCTTCATCTGCCATAATATTTTTAGTATACCTTACATTTAGTCAAAATTCATAAACATCTTGCCTAAATATTCAATCTTTAATAGAAAGAACAATATCCTTCTTTGTATCTTCTCATAGCAAATTACCTCTGAGCAACATATCAACAGGACATCATCAAATTTCTAATATTGTTTTAGCGTATCATCTAAATATATTTATATACCTAGATTTTAAGTACTGATCACTTTTTAAGTTTTCAATACTTACTTTTTTATTAATCTGATTAAGTCTAGTTTCATTATATTTGAATCACTTAAAAATATTCGTGTATTTGTCTATGTATGTTAAAAACATATCAAAGATATAACTCCTATCTAAAAGACTCTCTAATGTACAATTTTTAGCTAATTCAGAACGAATCTCAATTTCTATACGTGTTACATTATCCTTTGTTAAATAATCAGGAAAAAACTTTTGTTTTTTCTTTAAAAGAATATCATCCTTCTTGTTATAAACTCTAAGAAGCTTATATCTATTATTCTTCTTTTTCTTTTCTCAAATATAAAAAGTTTGAACTTCTCATTCATCATCAAAAAAGATACTTCACTTTTGTTTTAGTTTGTTAAAATTCTTATGTACATCCTTAATATTATTCAAAACATCAAGAGCTAAATCAAATCTTCTCAAACCATGAACAGACATTTCTGAATTAACAAAATCAATAATCTCTGATAATTCTGGAAATAATACAAATGTTATTCAGTAAACTGCTAAAAAATCTTCAGTTGTTACAGCACCATTTTCCTGTCATACATGATAAGCATAACAATCAGTTCATTTATAATTGAATATAATTTTATATTCATAATTATTTACTCTATCTTCCTTTCTAATAACAAATCATGGAAATAAAGTTTTAGTATTTCCGTCATCAAAAGTGAATCAAAAATTTATATCACCCAGTTTGTTCAGCGTTCATAGTATCTCTATATAATCTACTCCAAAGTAGTAGATATCAGTTTGTTTAATTTTCATAAATACGAAATTAAATAATAAAAAATATTAGTAATTTGTTTTACGAAACATGTTTCTTAGTTTTATAGATTACAAAGCTATAAACTAAACTATATATAGTGTACTGTTACCCAGCAATTATTATTGCTGGGCCCAAAAAGGTTCTCTTTCAAAACAACGTTAGTGCTACGAAAATAATAGTATTAATAAAAATTGACCTTCTATTTCTAAACTTTTCCAGATTTGTGGCCGACGAAATATGGAAAAGTATTATAATTTATATTTCGTCGAACAAATGAATTATAAAGTTTAGAAACAGAAGCACTCTGTTGGTAAATTTTTTATTAAACTAATTTTCTAATCCAAGTTTTAGAGTGGTACATAGTCAGTGTGGTCTTGTCACCACAGGACAGGCACTCCAAAGCTGGAGTTAGTATTTTAAGAATTAGTTCTGAATATTTATACAACAAAAAAAAAACAATTAGTTATTTGCGATATAAATATTCGCAAAAAGCATAATTGTTTTTATATGTTTGTAACCGGAATTATCGGAATTACATTATCTTTCCGGATAATAGTATTGGCATTTTAATCAGACAGTAGTTACTTCCAAAAATCTATCTAATTTTATCTTTTTATTTTTTCATTTAACATATCATCTTACTCATTCATCATAGAATTTTGTAGTTTTTAATCATTTATATTGTTCTTTGTTTTCTTTATAATATTTTTCAAGACTATCAAAATCAACTTCATTAACCTTGTTTTTTGTAAAATATGAAAATGCTAACATAAATAAATCTTTTGTGGTGTTTCAATTTTTCATCTCCTTAAAATATATAGGATTTTTATCTATAAATATTTTCCTTCAATCAAATTCTACTAATGCTTCTTTATCTTTATTTTCTGAAAGTGAGAAAGAAATTTTTCACCCATATATTTGTATATCAATTATTTTATATTGATTTTCAAGTAATTTAAGAGTTTTATAGTATTGATTATATGAAGACAAATATTTTCAAAAATTATAAGACAAAGGGAATTTGATGATATCAAATTTCCCTTTTGCCTTTTTTATATCTTTTTGAAGTTCATTTAATTGCTCTTTTTCTTTATAAACATTTCAATTATCTTTTTCATTATCAATGAATTGTAAAATAGAGTTTAAGAAAAGCTCTGAATCATCAATAATAAATCTTGTAATAATAAATAATCCATTTTCTACAAAATCTAATCTTTTTCATTTATATAAATTTATTTTAAATAATCTGTATATTATATTTAACCAATAGATTGAATTATTTGAAATTTGATTATATATAGTTACTCATTCAATAGTATCAAATCAAACATATTTATATTCAATAATTGAACGATGTTTTTGAGACATTTTATCTTCTCATATTAAATTATATTCACTGTTATATGATAGTTCTTTTTCTTTATTTGAGTTAAATAAATATTCGATAGCTTTAAGTCTTTGAGATTGTTGCATTTATAATATTATTTTAAATTAAATTGACTAATAAATAAAATTTTGTCTAATTATATGTACAAATCCATATTTTTCAATAAAAAATTAATTGGCTTTCGTAGAGAGTATAATACATTTTGTGCATCGTTGGAAATATCCAATGCACAATTT
>CAZGNU010000004.1:0-58668 GCA_964527325.1 uncultured Candidatus Peribacteria bacterium
GAAAAACGCTTATTGCAACTCTTGAAAAAAGTCTGTTTTCATATATGGTATCCCCAGCTGGAATCGAACCAACATCTAACCCTTAGGAGGGGTTTGTTCTATCCGTTGAACTATGAGGACATTTTTATACTTGCCTTTGTTAAATCTTTATCAAAAGTTGCTAATTTTATATTTCTGTATTTTTTTACTTCTAAAAGAAGAATATCAACAAAAGATAACTTATTGTTATTTGTTTCAAAAAAATTTAAAGACCTATCAAATTCTAAATCTGAAACTTTTAATATATCAATATTATTATTATTATTTAAAAAATCTAAACACTTAACTGCTATCCCGTGAGATTCTCTCATTTTTAAAACAGTTAATATTTCAGACAAAATATAATCTAAAATAATTATTTTTCATGATTTTTTTATAATATCTATAGCTTCATTATGCATTTTTTCATTTTGTCTAAATGCGGCTATAACAACTGAACTATCAAGTAAAATCATATTAATATATATATTTTTTATAATTTAAAGCAAGATCTGTTTCTTTATTGTCACTTTTATATACAAAATTGTCTATATCATCAATATTATACTTTTTTTCTTTTGTTTGAACAATAGGAGTAATTCTATATACTGGTTTTGAATGCTTTAATACAATAAAAGTTGTTCAAGACTCTACAGCATCACCTACTTTTTTTAAATTTCCATACAGCTCTTTCATAGGTATCATTTGTGGCATAATAAAAAAGTTTAATTTATAATTATAATTATAGTTTAAACTTTTTTTTACTAAAAAGCAAATCTTTTTCAAATTATATTTTTAGAAACCAAATTGTTCAAGCAATTGCTAAAAGTATTACTACAAATATTATAAGTATAACATTTGAATTTTTTTCATATTTAAGCTCGGTTTTAAGTTTTTCTTTATCGTGTTGTAGTTTTGTAACTTCGTTTTCTAAATTTCACTTAGATTCTTCTAATAAGTATTGTCATTTTTTAAAATCAAGTAATGAAACTGAATTTTTTGCTACTTCTTCTGCTTTTCATACTCTCATTGCTAGTGATTGAATTATTTGATCTTTGTTTTGAATTTCTTCTTTAAGATCTTTATAGATAGCTCAAAGAGTTCACGCTACATTTTCTTCATTATTTACTGCTATTTTTTGAGTTTTTTTCTTTTCTTTTTTTGGGGTGTCTATAATCACCTCTTGTTTAGCAACTCATCATCACATAAAATTTTCTACATCTGATTTTTTTACATAAACTATTTTTCCTTGCTTTTTGGCTCTAAGTTTTCATGCTTTTATATATCTGTCAACTGAACGCGTTGATATTTTTAATTTTTCAGCAACATCTTGCCTTGTTAATTTGTACATAATAGACATATAATTAATAAATATATGTCTACAATCTATGTCTTTTTCTTTATTAATCAAGTTTTTTTCATATTTTTACTTTGACAATATTGTCAATAATATGTCTAAAAAGATTTTTTTGCAGCCTCCCTCCATTTAAAAGGATGAAATTTAGGGGAGGTATTTTTTACATCAATAACAGATATAATAATGCCATTCTTACAGGAACACCGTTTTGTGCTTGTCTAAAATATGCAGAATTATCTAAAGAATCTATTTCATTGCAAAGCTCATTAACTCTTGGTAAAGGATGCATTATTGTAATGTTTTTGTTTCAATCTAAAATACTTAAATTTAATATAAAATCATCTTTTATTTTATTATACTCTGATAAGTCAGTAAATCTTTCTTTTTGAATTCTTGTTACATATAATACATCTTTTTCTTTTATTCATTTTTTATAATCATTAATCTCCTCATATTTAATATTGTTTTGTTCTAAAAAATCAGTAATTTTTCTTGGCATTTTCAGCTCAACTGGGCTTATAAATGTAAATTCAGTATTTTCATATAATGACATTAAAAATACTAAAGAATGAGCTGTTCTACCATATTTTAAATCTCACACTAAAACTATTTTTACATTATCAAGGCTTCCCTTTTCTTTTAATATAGTATAAACATCTAGTAAGGCTTGTGTTGGATGCTGATGTTTTCAATCTCAAGCATTAATTACAGGTTTATAACATGCACCAGCAGTTTTATCAACACTATAAGGTTCAGGATGTCTCATAACAACAACATCTCAGTACATTTCAGTAATTTGTGCATTATCTTCTAATGTTTCTCATTTAAATAAACTTGTTGCTGTTGGATCAGACACCGATATAACATGTCATCATAATCTATACATAGCAGACTCAAAAGACATTCTTGTTCTTGTACTTGGTTCATAAAACATAGAAGCCATAATTTTTCACTTAAGAGGCTCATCTATTTTTTCACCAGATATATATTTTTCCATTTCTCAAGCAGTTTCAAATATTAAGTCTAAATCTTCTTTTGAAAATTGCTTAGTACTTAAAATATCCTTAAATTTAAATTTTTTCATATTATTATTATTAATATTAATTAATCTATTTTTACACCTTAAAAAAGTCTGAAATTATTTATTTTCAGACTAAAAAATTATTTATAAATAGGAAATTTATTACAAAGCTCTTCAACTTCGTTTCTAATATTTTTTAATTCCTCGTTATTTTTTATAAACTCTCTAAATTTTTTAAGAATATCTATTCTTTCTTCTTTGTTATCAGAATATTCAAAATCTTTAATAATTTCTGATACTTTAAACATATAATCAGCTACTTTTTTCATTTCAACTTCTCACATTCATCTCATAGTCATAATTGGAGTACCAAATCTTATTCAGCTTGGATAAAAAGGAGTTGCTGGATCTTTAGGAATAGTGTTTTTATTTAATGTAATTCATGCTTTATCAAGAGCATCTTGCATAAAAACTCCTCTTCATCTTCAAACATCAGCCAAAATTAAATGATTATCTGTTCAAGCACTTATAAGCTTAAATCAATGATTTTTTAATTCTTCTGCTAATATTTTTGCATTTTTAACAATATTTTTATTAAGCTCTACAAATTCTGGTTTAAGAGATTCTCATAAAGCAACTGCAATTGATAATATTTGATGATTATGTGGTCATCATTGTAGTCAAGGAAACACTGCTCTGTCAATTTTTGTAGCAAGCTCTGAATCTTTTTGTAATCATTTTTCAGTAACCATAATCATTCCCCCTCTTGGTCATCTAAGAGTTTTATGTGTTGTAGTCGTTATTATATCTACATAAGGAACTGGTGACTTATGCACTCATGCTATTACAAGTCATGATATATGAGCAATATCAGAAGCTAAATAAGCACCAACTTTTTCTGCAATCCTAGAAAATTCTTCAAAAGGAAATTCTCTTGCATATGCTGTTGCTCATACCCAAATTAATTTTGGTTTGTGTTCTATAGCTAAACGCTCTACTTCATCCAAATCTATATATCAATTTTCTTTTAATCAATATAATACAGCATTAAAATATTTACTTGTAGCTGAAGCCTTCCATCCGTGTGTTAAATGTCATCCTTCTGTTAGACTTAATCATAATGTAGTGTCTCCTGTTTCACATACTGCATTATAAACTGCTAAATTTGCAGGGCTTCATGAATAAGGTTGTACGTTTGCATGTGCAATTCAAGGAAAAGCTTTTTTTGCTCTTTCTATTGCAAGTAATTCGACTTTGTCTACAACTTCATTTCATCCATAATATCTTTTTTTAGCATATCATTCACTATATTTATTAGTAAATGGTGTTCATAATGCTTCAATAGTAGACAACGAAGCAATACACTCTGAAGGAATTAATTCAAGAGTTGTTTCTTGTCTTTCTATTTCTTCCATAACAAGATCATAACAAACCTTATCTGTCTTTTTTAAATTATCAAAATTCATTTTTTTTATAGTTAAACATTAAACTATTTTGTGTGTTTTTTATACTTAAAAAAATAAAAAAAGCCAGACATTCTAGCTTTTTTATGTTAAAATATTGTTTAAAAATTCTCCGTCTGAGTCTCCTGTTAACAATACATCGTATTTTTCTAAAAAATGATTAATGTTTTTGTTATTGTTTTCATTATAAAATCATATTTTTAATAAATTTTCATATATTGCTCAATCTGCCATATGAGGATCTCATAGACTATCTCATAATAATATTATATTCTTTTTGTTTTCTATTTTTTCTTTAGCTTCAGGAAAATCGTCAAAAGCAATTTTTCATTTATTAAATACATGTATTACATTTTTTTTATATCATGTAGCATATCATTTTTCATCAAATTCAAATTTATTTGAAACTATTTCAATATTTTTTGTATATAAATCATTATATTTAAGATAATCTATTATTGAGTCTCATCATAATCAATTTGCTGATAAAATTATTAAAGGAATATTGTTTTTATCTAAAAAATTCAAAAATTTTATAACTCAATATCTTAATTTGATTATTCATGAATTAACTATTTCATCTATATGATTAATATTTAATCTTGATTTTACTAATAAATCTAGATGAGCTTGCCACCATTTCGTCATCTCTTTGCTTTTTTCTTCTATAGATAAACTATGGTCTATTTCTATAGGGTGATAAAAATCAAATAATTCATTAGCTTTTTTTGAATACTCTTTTCAAAGGTATTTTGGATTATTTCTTATTACAGATATTAAACTAGGCTTTTTTTCTCAATCAATGATTGAATAAGTTAGTGTTCTGTCAAAGTCTGCTAGTACATATACATCATTTTTTCATTTTTCATTAATTTTTGATATAATTTTTTGTACATTTTTTTCATCTGAATATATTATTTTTTTCATTATATATGTTTATGTTTTATTTCTTCCCTTTCCAAGGGAAGTACCGAGGTACGAGGGGATGGGTTAAAATTTAAGTACATTTTTTATTATTTTAAGCTCTCTTTATATTTATCAATACTTAATTTATAAGCATCATTTTCAATAAAAACACTCATTACTTCTTTTGCTGTTTCTAATTGCCTATCATAAAATTCAAACTCTTCTTTTTTTCATTCTATTGGTGTATAATCTTCTTTTTCAAAATCTATTTCTATGTCTGGTATTATTCACTCATGATCTATATTAATATCATTAGGGGTAAACCATTTTGCTATTGTAAGTTTTAACATACTTCCATCACTTAATGTAAAAGGTTTTTGTACAGATCATTTTCAATATGATTTTTTTCATACTAAAATTGCTAAATTATAATCTTTTAATGCTCATGCTGTAATTTCTGAAGCAGAAGCTGAATTTTCATTTATTAAAACTACTATTTTTCATTTATAAACTGAGTTTTCATTTATACTAGGATATCTTATGTTTGAAAAAATATCCTTATATTTAGTGGTTACCAATGTTTCGTCTTCTTCTACAAAATTCCCTAATATTGAAACAGCACTTTGTAAATATCATCATCAATTATCTCTTAAATCAATAATTATCCCTTTTGTATCCATATATTTTTCTAATTCTTTTCTAAATTCTCTTGATGTGTCTTCTCAAAACATATTTATTGCAATATATCATATTTTTCCTTCTTTTAATTCTTTAGAATCAACTGATGGAATTTTTATTTTTTGCCTTATAACCTCTATTTTCAATATATTATTTTCTCATGGTCTTATTATTTCTAACATTACTTTTGTTCGTGCTTTTCCTTTAATAAAGTCAACAGCATCATATAAGTCTAATCATTCTAATTCATGATCATTTGCTTTGATTATTATGTCACCTGATTTTAGTCAATATTTTTTTGCTGGTGATCATTTAATAATCCTTTCTATACTTACTCATAGTTCATTTTTTTCTACAACTGCTCATATTCATTCAAAATCTCATGATAAAACATTATTAAATTTAACGGTTTGTTCTGTTGTTAAAAATTCACTATGTTTATCTCACAATCCTTCAACTAATCATTTAATAGAAGAATCTATTAATTCACTTTTTTCTATTCAAGAGTGATTATAATTATGTAATTTAATTAAATTATAAACCTCCCAATATTTTGTCATATCTAAATCTTTTTTCCCAATTATTGAGAATACATCCGCTTTTTCTATATTTTTTAACAATTCATTATTTAAATTTTTCCCTATATTAAAAGAAAAAATAACTCATAATAAAAAACTTGTTAAAAAGATTATAAAATATAGTCAAAAATTCTTCTTATTTTTTACATTACTCATTTTTATATTTTTTATTCATAATTAAAAGTTAACATTTTTTAATATATGTTTTTAATACAAAAACACAAGTCAATTAAAATATAAACTATATGTAAAAAAAATGTTAAAAATATTTTTTTACTTTAAATTAGATAATTAATTATTGTTTTTTAAAATATTAAATTTTTTTTTATAAAAACTTTGCTTTAAATAAAGAAAAAAGTTTTTAACATAACTTATTAATACTAATAATATACTTATATTAAATTAAAATTTATATAATACAGTATAAATGTTTAAAAATATATAAATAACATTAATTAAAATTTATTATTATTTAAAAATAAACTTATATAAATTTTTGTTTTATTTTTAAATATATGATATTATTTAACTATATATATAATAATTATTAAATAATTATGATTTTTGATTTTTTAAAAAAACAAAAAGAACATAAAAATAAAATAAAAATAATCAAAGTAATGATTGTTTCTTTAAATATACCTGAAAAACAAAAAGAACTTTATTTAGAAGCAATTGAAGTTTTATGAAAAGATTGACTAGAAAGATTATATATAACACTAACAGAGTTTACAAAACAACTTGAATATGAAGAACTAGATAAAATAAACAAAGATAATTTTTCAAGCGTTGCTTGAATGAGAAAAAAAGAAGCTAAAGAAAAACAAAAAGAAATAAATTCTTTTTCCTTTTTAATTAATAATTTATAAAATTATGACTTTTGAAAATATAGAAACACAAGAATTAAAAATTGATTCAATGTTATGAAATTTAGAATCTAATATAGAAAATAAAGATAGAATGATTACTTTTTTTTCTAATTTAAATGAAGAAAATACTAATAAAATAACGAAAATTTTTGATAAAGCATTTGCTTAACATAAACAATACTTATGCAAAACTATAAATTATCCGTTTCTAAAAATGGAAAAAAATATACGATTGTTTTTAAGGCAGAAACAGAAAAACTAGCCAGAGAGAGAGTTCATAATGAATGATACTCTATTTTAAGTATTGAAGAAGTAAATGAAAAACATGATTTATGAAATACATTTTTATTTTCAGCTTATACTAAAAGTTGAGAATTAAAAAATTGAAAAATTGTTTGAGAAGATATATTTAAAACATATATAAAATTAAGAAAAAATTTAGAATATAATGTTAAAACTCTTTTTTCAGAAAATGACAAAGATATTAGTATTGAAGAAAAAAATAAAATAATTAAAGACTTAGAAGATGAATATAGTCTGTTTTATAAATGAAAAAAAACAGATAAATTAAGAAAAAAAATAAATTTAGAAAAAGAATCTAAAATAAATAAAAATAATTTTTATTTAAAAAAAGAATTAGAAGAAACATATAAATTAATAGATTTTGTTTTAGAAAAATTACAAAATATATTATCAGATAAAGTATGATTAGATGTTGATTTAGAACAAAAAGAAAGATTAAAAACTATTTATAATACAATAATAAAATCTAAAAAAACAACAAATTTATCAAAATTAAGAGAAATTTGAGAATTAGCTTTATTAAAAATTTGAAGATTAGAATTAAATGAATTAGAACAAAATCAAAAAGAAAATACAAAAAAATTATTAAAAGAAACAAATGTTTTATTAAAAAAAATATGATCAAAACAAAGTTTTATTGAAAAAAATAAAGATGTTTGATATATAATTAATAGCTTTTTTGAAATCTTAAATAATTATTTTATAAATCTTAAAAGTAAAAAAAATAAAAAAGAAGTTGATGAAAAATCTCACTCTTATATAAAAAATATTTTATTTTTAAAAAGATATAAACAAAAATTAAAAGAAAATAATATATATATATTAAAAAACTTTATAGAATTATTATTTAATTCAGAAAAAAGATTAGATACTTTTATTAGAAGAAAAGTAATTAAACAAAATATACTTTTATTTAAAGCAAAAGAAAAAGGTGTATGATTTTCTTATACAACAGTTAAAAATTGATTTAATAAAATAATAGAATACTTTTTAAAAATATTATATTATTTTAAAGACTATTTATTTTATGTTATTATATTATATACTTTAGTATTTATTATATTTATTAATATTAATTATTATTATAATATATGACAAACAAGCTATAAATGATTTTTTTATTTTTTAATAATATTTATTATTTATTTAATATTTAATTTATCAAAAAATTTATTATTAATGATTTTAAATTTTGTAATTTTATTTTTTATAGTTATATTTTGAGTAGTTAACTTTTAATTTTTATTAATATGAAGTTTCTACTCTTTTTTGTATCAGTTCTTTTTTCAATAATTTTTTTTATTTTTTACTCTTTAACTCAATGAAGAGGTTTTTTTTGAAATAAGATAAGTAATACTTATAACCTATCATCATTAAGCACAAACCTGTTAATAGAAAGTTTTTGATTTGCTTTAATATGAATATTATTTTTATACTTATTTTCAAATTTTAAAAAGAAACAATCATATAAATTACAAACACATAAAATAGATTTTTTTTATTTTTTATTTTATATAATATTTATTTTTTATCTATATTTTTTTAATAAAAATATAGATAATTTTAAATTAATAATTATGGTTTTATTTGTTTTTTGAGATATGTGTTTTAATCATATTTCAAATATAAAATCCCTAATAAAACAAAAAATAAAAATAAGATATTTATGACTATTTATTAATTATTTAGTTACAATATTAGCTTTTTATAATATTTTTGTGAATGATGTTTCATTTATACCAGTAATAATAATTATTTTTAATATAGTTTTTAATTTTTTAGTACATAAAAAATATACAAACTATATTTCTCTTTTTTTAAGTATAATTTCAGTAATATATTTACTTTATAATTTGTCATTTTTCATTTTAGATGTATATTTATAATATATTTAATAATAATAAGAAAAAAAATGACAAAACTTCAAACAAAATTAAATAAAATTAAAAATTCTAATTTAGTATTTTTAGTTGAAAAAATAGCTGACTTAAAAGAAATAGCTGATTTAAAATTAGAAGAAAAAATAGTAAATAAAATAAAGGAAATTATTAAAAAATGAAAAAATAGTAGTGATAAGTTTTTTTTATGAAATAATAATTTTGATAATTTATATGTTATTTTTTTTAATAAAAAGGAAGATAAAACATTAATAGAATTTTTATGAGAAGAATTAACTAAGCTACCAAATAATTTAACTATTTTATCAAATACCGATAAAAACATTAAAGACTTATTAGACACAACAATTTTATCTAGATATAAATTTAATAAATATAAATCAGAATTTAAAGACGATAAAATAAATATACTTATTAACAAAAACACACAAAAACTTGTTAAAAATAGGTTAGAAACTTTAGATAATATTATTTTAGCTAGAAATCTTTGAGAAACATCTCCTATAGAACTTTATCCAGAAAGTTTTGTAAAAATTATTAAGAAAACAAAATTTAAAAATATAAAAGTTAAAATTTTTACTCCTAATCAAATAGAAAAAAAATGATTAGGATTACTTCATAATGTTTGAAAATGAAGTTTTAAGAAGCCTTATATGGTTATTTTAGAAAGAATTATTAATAAGAAGCTTCCTACTATTTGACTAGTATGAAAATGAATAACATATGATACTTGATGAATACAGGTTAAACCATGAGATGGTACACATATGTATGAAATGAAATGAGATATGTCTTGAGCAGGACAAGTTTTTGCAACTATGGTAGAATTAGATAATAAAAAATTAAATGTAAATATAATTGCTTGTTTACCTTTAGCAGAAAATCATATTTCAGGAAATTCATATAAACCAGCAGATGTTTTAACTTCTTATTGTTGAAAAACAGTAGACATTAACCATACTGATGCAGAATGAAGATTGGTTTTAGCAGATGGAATGAGTTATATTTCTAAGAACTATAAACTAGATAAAATTATAACAATGGCTACATTAACATGAGCAGTTTTAATGGCTTTATGACATAGATATGCATGAATAATGTGAAATGATAAATGATTAATTAAAAAATTTATAGATTATGGAAAAAATAATTTTGAAAAATATGTAGAGTTACCATATGATAATTATATGATAGAAAAAACTAGAGATTCTCAAGTAGCTGATTTAGAAAATCTTAATAAATGAGCTTATGCTTGATCAAGTATGTGAGCAGCATTTTTATCAAATTTTGTATTAAATAAAGAAGATTATACACATATAGACATTGCAGGTACTGCAATTAATTTATATGAACCATACTGACTTATGAATAAATGAATGACTTGATTTTGAGTAGATAGTTTATCAGAAATATTAGCTAATTTGAAATAATGAGTTTATTTAAATTTTTAAAAGATTTAATAGCACCAAAAAAGTGTTATTCTTGTAATAGAGAGTGACACTTTTTATGTGAGGATTGTTTGTCTAAAATGTCTAACTTTGAACCTATTTGTTATGTGTGTAAAGGAAGAAGTGATAATTTTAATGTACATAAAAATTGTCTAGATAATATTTATTATGATAAAATTTTAGTATTATCTCATTATAAAAATAAACATATTTCAAAATTAATAAAGGATTTAAAATTTTATAAGAAAAAAGATATAGCTGAAGATTTTTGAAATTATTTATCAAACATTTTTTTTGAAAATGAAATTTATAAAAATACTCAAAATTATGTAATAATTTTTCCACCAATGTGATTTATAAAAAAAATAAAAAGATGATATAATCACTCAAAAATTTTAGCTAAATATATTTGAAAAAAAACAAAAATAAAAGTAGAAAAAAAGCTAATAATTAAAACTAAGACAACTAGACAACAATCTAAACTAAACAGACAAGAAAGACTAGTTAATTTAAAAGACTCCTTTAAAATAGCCAACAATAAAATAGACAATATTGACAAAAAAACTTTTATAATTGTGGATGATGTGATTTCAACATGATCTACAATTAATGAAATATCAAAAATATTAAAGCAAAAATGAGCAAGAAAAGTGATATGATTAATTGTTGCATCTGATTAAAAAATATGATATTATTATCGTAATAATTAATAATAATTTATTATGATAATTTTTGATAATCAAAAAAAATTAAAAGAAAAAAATAATATTAAAACTGAAAAAAAATCTTTAAATACTAATTATTATAGAGAACATATTTTAGATTTAATAAAAGTTTGAACTTGTCCAAATTGTTGAGAAGAAACTGAAAATTGAAAATGTACAAAATTATTATTAGAATGTTGATATTGACACTGAGAAGATTATTTTAAAAAAATGGAAAAAATAAAAAAAGAAGAAAAAAACAGATTACGTTGTTCGTGTTGAGATTATGCTACAAAATGACATATGTGCGAAGAATGTTATTATAACAATATGGTATTATGAAATTATTAAAAATATATTTAAATTATTATTTGAATATATTTTTTTTTGAGTAAAATAAAGAGATACTTAAATATTAAAAAAAATATATGTCTAAATATTTAGAAGTAATTTGAGCAAAGACTCATAACTTACAAAACATAAATGTAAAAATACTTAAAAATAAAATGACTGTTATTACGGGTGTTTCATGAAGTGGTAAGTCTTCCCTAGCCTTTAATACTATATATAATGTATGACAACAAAAGTATCTAGAAAGCTTGTCTAGTTATGCTCGTATGTTTATTTGATGAATGAAAGAAGAAGCAGAAGTTTCAGAAATAAATGGACTTTCCCCTACTATTTCAATTGATCAAAAAACAACAAGTAAAAACCCTAGATCAACTGTTTGAACTATTACAGAAATTTATGATTATTATAAACTTTTATATTTAAATGTATGAGAAAGAAAGTGTGTAAGTTGTTCAACAACAGTTAAAAAAGATTCTATTTTAGACATAATTAATTTTTTGTCTACAATAAAAGAAAAAGAAAAATTTATGTTACTTTCCCCTATTTTATGAGAATTTAATAGTTTTGATGAAGTGAAAAAAGAGGTTTTAAATATGTGATTTATAAGATTTCAAATTGATAATAAGCAGTATACAGTAAACGATAAAGTAGAAATCAAAAACATTTGAAAAGTATATATTGTTGTAGACAGGTTAATTAATACTGATTATACAAATAATGAATCTTCAGATACAAAAAGATTAAAAGATTCTTTAGCTTTATCATATAAAATATGAAAATGATTATTAACTATTCAAAAAATTTGATGAGACACAAAAGACTTTTCAAGCGTATTTGTTTGTTCTAATTGTGGACATATACCAGAAGAACTAAATATATCTAGTTTTTCTTTTAATTCGCATTCTTGAGCTTGTAAAGAGTGTCATTGATTATGAGTTAAAAAAGTATTTTTAGAGGAAAAAATTATTAATAATAATTTAACACTTTTAGAGTGAGCAGTGATTGCACCAGGATTTTGATGAGATTATTTTTTCGCTTTATTAGAGGTTGTTTGAAAAAAACACAAAATAAATTTAAATACCAACTATTCCCTATTATCTAAAAGAGAAAAAGATATAGTATTACATTGAACATGAGATGTAAAATATAGTATTACTTTTATTAATGAACATGGTGTTAAAAATACTTATAATTCTAGATTTGAATGAGTAATTAATACTCTTACAAGAAGATATTTTGATTGATGAAATACAAAATGAATATATGAAGATTATGTTGTAGACATGGAGTGTCATATTTGTGATGGACATAGATTAAAACAAGAAAGCTTAAATGTGTTTATGTGAGGAATAAATATTTGAGAATTGTCAGATTTACCAGTTGTAGATGCCTTAAAATTTATAAAAAAAATAAAGTTAACAAAATCACAAGAAAAAATTTCAAAAAAAGTATTAAAAAATGCAATAGATAGATTAGAATTTTTGTGATGAGTTTGATTAACATATATGACTATATCAAGAAAAGCATGAACTCTTTCATGATGAGAAGCTCAAAGAATTAGGCTTGCAACTCAAATATGAACAAAACTAGAGTGAATAATTTATGTTTTAGATGAGCCTTCAATATGACTACACCCAAGAGATAATGATATGTTAATAGACAACTTAAAAAAACTAAGAGATATTTGAAATACCCTTATTATTGTTGAACATGATGAGGACATTATGAGAGAAAGTGATCACATTATAGACATTTGACCTTGAGCAGGTATTCATGGTTGAAAAATAATTTTTGAGTGAACTATGGATGAAATAATTACTGACAAAGATACAGTAACATGACCATATTTAAACTGAGAAAGAAATGTAATAATTAAAAGACAAAATAGGCCTAAGTTTAAAGACTTAAAAAAGAACTGAAAGGTTTTAAAGATAGTGTGAGCAAAACAAAATAACCTAAAAAATATTGATGTAACTATCCCCCTTTCAAATCTTGTTGTAGTAACTTGAGTTTCATGAAGTTGAAAATCTAGCCTTGTAAACGATATACTTGCAAACTATTTAGCAAATAATTTAAATAGAGCTAAAAGAACAGTTTGAGCAGTTAAAAAAATTGATTGACTAAAAAACCTAGACAAGGTTGTAATTATTGATCAATCATCAATATGAAAAACACCAAGAAGTAATCCTGCTACCTATACTTGAGTTTTTACACCAATAAGAGATGTTTTTTCATTAACAGAAGAAGCTCAAATTAGATGATACAAGCCAGGGAGATTTAGTTTTAATACAAAACAATGAAGATGTGAAGAATGTGATTGAGATTGAGTTAAAAAGATTGAAATGCATTTTCTGCCACCAGTTTATGTTGAATGCGAATCATGTAATTGAAAAAGATATAATTCAGAAACACTACAAATAAAATATAAATGAAAAACAATTTCAGATGTATTAAATATGACAATTGAAGAATGACTTGATTTCTTTTCAAATCACCCTAAAATAATGAAGACGTTGAAAGTAATAGATGAAGTTTGATTATGATATATAAAACTATGACAATCAAGTGTTACTTTGTCATGATGAGAAGCCCAAAGAATTAAATTATCAACAGAGCTTTCAAAAAGATCAACATGAAAAACGTTTTATATACTTGATGAGCCTACTACAGGATTACATTTTCAGGATGTGGACAGATTATTGACAATATTACACTCATTAGTAGACAAGTGAAATTCTGTTTTAGTAATAGAGCACAATATGGATGTTATTATTAATGCAGATCATATAATTGATATTTGAGTGGAGTGATGAGATAAATGATGAGAGTTAATAGAAAATTGAAGCATGCAAGATATTATGAGTTGTAAAAAAAGTTATACAGCAGACGCAATAAAAAAATATATTAATAAATAATATTTATGAAAATAGAGGATGTTTTAATAAAAAATAAAGACATAACTGAATTATCAAATTTTAAAACAAAAGCAATAGCTAGTTATTATTATGAAATTAATTCTAGACAAGATGTTGACATTATTTCAAAAATATATAAATATTGATTAGATAATAATTTAAAGGTTTTGTTTATATGATGAGGAACAAATATGCTTTTTGCATTTGAAAAGTTCGATGGAATAATTATAAAAAATTGTCTAAAATGATGGAAATATAATGAAAAATTAAAAATATTAGAAACTAATAGTTGAGATTATATATCCGATATTGCAGAATCTTTACAAGATAATTATTGACAAAAATTATTGAAAAGATTTATAGGATTACCGTGAAGTGTATGATGAGCTGTATTTTGAAACGCATGATGTTTTTGATTAGAAATAGAAAATAATTTTTTTGAAGCAGAGGTTATAGATTTAAAAACTTGAAAAACTATTGTTTTAGACAAGGAAAAAATGAAATTTGAGTATAGAAATTCTATAATTAAAAAAACATGAAATTTTTTTATAGTTAAATTAAAATTTGATTTATCAAAAAAAGTAGAGAAATATTCTTCAGATGTTGATAATATACATTTTAGAGAAGTAAGGCAACCAAAATGAAACACTTGTTGAAGTTTTTTTAAAAATCATTCTAGAGAATATCCAGCATGAGCGTTAATAGAAAAAGTTTGATTAAAAGGGAAGAAGATGTGATGAGCCTTTTTCTCAGAAAAACATGCAAATTTTTTAATTAGCGATGGAACAGCTTCTTATAAGGATTTATTAAAACTAATTAAGGAAGCTAAAACAAAAATAAAAAAAGAATTTGATATAGATTTAGTGCCAGAAGTAAGAATTATTACTAATTAAAATTAATGGAAAAAATTAGAATTCAAAAATACATGTCTCAGGCATGAATATGTTCACGCAGAAAAGCTGAAGATTATATTAAAAGATGACTAGTGAAGGTAAATGGAAAAATAGCAAAAATAGGGGAGTCTGTATTACCAAATCAGGATAAGGTAGTTTTATTAGACAAAGCAATAGAAGAACAAAAAAACTTTGTCTATTATAAGCTTAATAAACCAAGAGGAATTGAGACTACATGCGCTCAGCACAATGAAAAAAATATTGTGGACATTATGGATGTTAAAGAGAGAGTTTTTCCTGTTTGAAGACTAGATAAAGAAACAACGGGATTAATTTTAATGACCAATGATGGTAGATTAGCAAATTTTTTAATGCATCCAAGATATGAACATTCAAAGGAATATATAGTAGACACATTTTGACCAATAAATGATGATCAATTAGGCATTATGAGAAAAAGTATGCTAATTTTATGAAGTTATACAAAAGAAGCAATTATTAAAAGATTATCCTCAGGAACATTTAGTATAATTATTAAGGAATGAAAAAATAGGCAAATTAGAAGAATGGTTGAAGGGGTTTGATCTAGAGTAAAGAAATTAAAAAGAATAAGAATAGAAAATATTTTTTTATGAAAATTGAAAGAATGAAATTATAAACACTTAACAAAAGGAGAGTTAAGCGAATTATTTAATAAACTATGAATAAAGAAAGACTAGTACAACTAGTCTTTCTTTATTTTAATATATGTTTCATGGAATTAATTTCTATTTTAATATTTTGTAGTATTATAACAAAAAAATCTTTTATCTCTTTTTCTGATTGAAAGGTAGTATTAGTAAAATTTTTTAATTTTAAGCTTTCTTTATCAAGCTTTATTAAATTTTGTTTAATTTGTAATTCTTTTTCAGAAAAATTATTTTTATTTTTGAATATTTTTCTGGCAATTAATAAATTAATACTATCAAGTTTATTAGAAATTTTTATTCATAATTTTGAAAAAGCAATTTTTTTAGATTTAAGATTTTTTTCAAATATATCTTTTTCAATTTTTAGTTGTATTTTTAAGCTTTCATTAATTTTTTTTATTTTTTTTATAACTGCTTGTAATATATTATCTGCTCTTTCTTTTTTTATATTTGTATTTTGAATTTTTTCTAAAGCTATAATTAACCCATTTAATTCATCTATATTTTTTGATATAATTTTATTGTTTCAAATATTATATTTTATAGTAAAATTAGTTACATTATTTTTATGTCTATATATATAATTTTCAACTAAAATAGCCTTTTTAATGTTAGGCTCTGTGTTGTATATTATATTTAATCAAAATACATTTTCAGTAAATGTAAAAATCAATATAAATAATATAAAATATATTATTTTTTTCATTTTAATTTTTATTAATCATTATTATACCTATATTATATATATGTATGTATTTTATTCAAGATTTATTTTAAAAATATGATAATTTGTTTAGATTTAGAGACAACCGGTTTAGATAAATACGGTGATAAAATTATAGAAATAGCAATCGTAAAGTTTGATGAAAAAACTTTTAAAGAAGTTGGAACTTTTACATCTCTAGTTGATCCACAAATAGAAATTCCTGAAATTATATCAAATATAACAAATATTACTAATGATGACGTAAATTGAGCACCGACCATAGAAGAACTAAAAAAAGAAATTTTAGATTTTATATGAGATGACCCTATTTTATGACATAATATACAATTTGATATAGATTTTTTTATAAATAACTGAATTGATATTAAAAAGAATATTAAAATAGATACTTTTTTTCTTGCTAATTTTTTGTCTTTTAATGAATCCTCTTTAAATTTAGAAATGTTATGTAATTCTTTTTGAATTACTTTTGAATGAGCACATAGGGCATTAAATGATGCTAAGGCTACAATAAAATTATTTAAAAAATTAATCAAAAAGTTTAATAAGTTAAGCAAAGGCAAGAAACACCTACTTTTTTTTATTTTTAATAAAGCAGAAGATAGAGATATAGAATATTTAAGAGAAAATCTTTTTGATAATATTGATACGAGTTTGTCTTTTTCTGATTTTGAAAAAAGAGTTTTAAAGCTTGTTGGAAAATTAGATACAGAAGAACAATTGATTGTAGACAAGGAAGTAGACAACAAAAACATGAGGAAGATATTTACTATGTTGTGAATGGTTGAAAAAAGAGAAAATCAACTTAAAATGACAGATATAGTTATGGAGTCATTTAATAAGAAAGCTAAGACAGTTATAGAGGCTCCTACGTGATTGGGAAAAAGTTTTGCATATCTTATACCATCAATAATTCATTCAGTAAAAACATGAGAAAAAGTTTTTGTGTCTACAAAAACGAAAACATTACAGGATCAACTCTATGAAGGAGATTTAGTATATTTAAAAGAAAAATTAAACATAGATTTTAATTATACAAAATTAAAATGAAAGAAAAACTATTTAAGTATAAAATTATTTTTTGAAGAATTTTGGAATGATGACATTACTTACAATAAGGTAGGATTTTTATCAAAGATTTTACTATGGTTGCACAACACTAAACATTGAGAGCTTGATGAATTAAATTATTTTGGGCAGGAGTTTTCTTTTTTAAGATTTATTAATTCTGATAATTATGGAGTTGTTGCAGAAAAAAATGATTATAGAAGATATGAATATTTATTCAAAGCAAGAGTAAAATTAGAAAGTTCAAATATTATAATAATAAACCATAGTTTATTGTTTTCAGATTTAAATACAGAAACTTCTGTGTTATGAAAAATGTATAATTTAGTTATTGATGAATGACATAATATTGAAGATACTGTTACGGATTCTTTAAAATTGAAATATTCTATAGATAACATAAGAGAACAATTTAATGTAATAGAAAAAATATATATAAAAATTGAGGCAAAAAAAATAGATCTAATTGTTTTAAAAGAAAGCCTTATTTCAAAATTAGAATTATTAGACGATTATTTATTCAGTTATTTAAAAGAAAAAGTACTTGATAATAACAAATACAAAAGAATATTATTACAAAAAGATTTTTTTGAAAATACAGAGTTTAGTGGTTTGTTGAAAAAAATAGAATTAGATTTTATAGACATAATAGACAAATTAGCAGTAGAGGAAAGATATGATTTTACGAAAGAAATTGGCTTTATTCACGGATATTTAGATTCTATAAAAATAATGTTAGACAAAAACTCTGATAATAAATACATAAAAATAATAAATTATAATGATAAAGTGTGAGTTAGTTTTGAATATACGTTATTAAATCCTTGAAAATATTTACGTAAAAATCTATGGAGAAAATTAAAAACGTGTATATTAACTTCAGCAACATTACAAATATGATGAAAATTTGATTATTATAAAGCATTATTGTTTTTAGATAATTTTAATTTTTATTCTTTTGATAGTGATTTTGATTATGAAAAACAAGCAATGCTTTTTATTCCAACAGACATTTGAAACATAAAAAATAATAGAGAACTAGTAATTAATTTTTTATGAAAATTATATAATGTAGCTAGATGAAAAATTTTAACACTTTTAACAAGCTATAATATTATCAAAAAAATATATACATCTTTAAATAGCGGGTTAAAAAAACAGTGAATAAATTTATATGCTCAGTGAGTAGCTGGAAGTAAAATAAAACTTTTGAGTTTTTTTTTAAAAGAGCCAGATAATTCTATTCTTTTATGAACAGATAGTTTTTGGGAGGGGGTTGATATTCCTTGAGATGATTTAAAGTACTTAATTATACATAAATTTCCATTTTCAGTACCAACAGATCCTATTTTTATGGCAAGAAGCGTGTTTTTTAAAGACCCTTTTTTGGAATATTCTATACCAAAGGCAATAATTAAATTAAAGCAATGATTTTGAAGATTAATAAGAACAAAAAATGATACAGGTATAGTTATTTTATTAGATAGTAGAATAATAAGAACAAAATGGTGAAAAGAGTTTTTTAGCGCTTTCCCAAAGGAAATTAATATAAAAAAATGAACAACAAATTCATTTATAAGTATTCTTAAAAAAAAGCTATAAAGATTTTTAAATATTTGTAAAGTTTTTTTTTTGGTATTTTTTTATAAAGTATGGTATTATGTATATAATTACTTTTTAATTATTTTTTATGAAAGAAGAAAATAATGATATTAATAAAGAATCTGGTTCAGAAAATATCTTTGATGAATTTGCTGATAGCTCAGGTTTAGTTAAGGAGGTTGAAAAATTAAAAAAGGAAAAAAACAAAGATTTGTTTTTTTATATAATCAAGGTTTGAGATGTTCTTCAAACTATATTTTGGTTATGATTATTTGTTGTTGTAATCCTTTTTTGATATACATATATTCAAAAAGACAACACAATTACAAATAATAATTTATTAGATCCTTTTTGTCCTATATTTTTATGAAGTATTAAGTACGATACTACTTATTGTTCATCAATTACTTCATTAAAAACAACAAATGAAAAAAAGTTAGAAGATTTAAAAAACAATCAAACATCTAATATATTAGAAATTTTAGAAAAACTTTATAGAGTTCAAAACTTTACAAAAAGTAAGGAAGTAATTTTTCTAACAGATAAGTCAGATAATAAGCTTCAAGTTTTATCTGTATTAGAAAAATTTGATGATATAAAAAATGAATTTAATATAGAAAAAGATAAAATAAGTTGTAATAATATTCAGATAGATTCAAAAAAAGGTATTTTAAGTATGAAATGTGAATCTTTTTCTCAATGATATGAAAAATGATTAAGATGATTTGATGGCACAACAGATAATTTATTAAAATGAACATCTTTATCGCAAGCCAATAGCTTTTTAAATTATATAGAAAAAACATCAAAATATTTTAAAATTGTAGACAGACAAAAAATGTTTAAAGAAGAAAGTCTTTTGTGAACAAAAACTGGTTTTACAAGTAAAACACAGTTTGATTTAAAATTAAAATATAACTTAACAAAATAATTATGCGCAGTGAAACAAGTACTCCTGGGGTAAAAAGATCTAAAAGAGAAGAAAATAGTATAATTATTCATTTTGCATTTTATTTTGTATTAACAGCATGATTAGCGATTTTTCTTATTATAAATATAGTTCCTAAAATTATAGAAATTGAGAAAGAAAAAACCTTAACTAAGGAAATATATAATTCTATAGAAATAATAGAAAAAAAAGGATTAACATTTAGTGAGTTTAAAGTTATTGCAGAAGCATGAAATAAAGACAGGGTTGTTTTAGAAATATTAAAAAATATGACAGAAGATTTTTATAATGAAAATCTAGTTAATGAAACAAATAAATCATATAATTATTTTTTAGATGCCAAAAATAAAGAACTTAATAGCGTAGAGAATAAAGCTATAGTTGATAATCAAATAAAACAAATTTCAACAATATTGCCCTCTTATTCTTTACAACCGATAGATTTATGATGAGACTTATTAACAGATTATAAATTTGTTAATTATGTTGAGTCTCTTATTGAAACCTTTGGGTTGTCAACAGACAGTAGTATTGGAATAAAAAAATTAGAATTAGTAGAAGAATATTTGGGTTCAAATGAAGAAGGAGGATCTTTAGATTCTAATCTTTATTATATACCATTAAATCTTATAATAAAGTGAAATAAATCAGGAATTATTAATTTTCTATATTATGTTGAAAATGTTTGAAATATAATAATAGATGAAGAAGAAATAAAGCTAAATAAAGATTATTGATTTTTATCAAAGAATGGTATAAAAATTATTTTAGAATGAGATAAAAACACATCTGATTATAATATTTTTTCACACCAAATGATAGATATCGGAACAGGGGAGTTGATCACGAAGGACCCTGAGACAGAATGGAAGAACGTACCTGCCTTCAATCAGGCAGTGAAGATGTTAGAAGAATTAGAAACAATGAAGTGAAGTGTTTCACACCAAATGATAGATATAGAAAAAATATCAATGGATGAATATTTAGATTCTTCATACGTAGATAGATGAGAAAATGATTTTAAAAGTTTTATTATTAGAAATCAAGCAAATGATGAATTTGAAATAAATGTAAATTTATTATTTTACGTAAAAGGGCAACCGTTGTATAAAACAGAAGAATTTATAAGAAATATTCTTAATATGAGAAAAGAAGCTTTAAAAATTATTACTTCAAGATTAGAAGATGTAAAAATAAAAGAAATTGAACGTAAAAAATTAATGAAAGATAACTCAGCCCTTAGTCAGATGAATAAAGAAATAGTAATTATAAATAAAAATCTTACAAAAAAGGATAAATTAGAAGAATCATATAAGAGTGCTATAAAATTAAACACTATAATTGAACCAATATTTAGAAGATTAAAATAAAAAATTATGATATATAAGGAAGTCGTTGCTAATCTAAAAGATTTAGTATATAAGTGAGATAATATACAAGAAGTATGTGACTATATTATATTAGCCGCAGTTCTTTGAGAGTCTTCAGATATACACATAGAGCCATTAACTTCTTATGTAAGACTGAGATATAGGTTAGATTGAGAACTTAAAGAAATTTTAGAATATCAAAACTTTTTACACTCTTGAATTGTTGCAAGATTTAAAATATTAGCTGATTTAAAAATTGATGAATCTCGTATTCCACAGGATGGAAGAATTAGTAGAACTATTGAGTGAAAATCTCTTGATCTGAGAGTTTCAACATTGCCTACAGTTCATTGAGAAAAAATAGTAATGAGAATTGTAGATAAAAGTAAAACAATACCTTCATTAAATGATTTATGAATTGAATGAAAAAACTTTGATTTAGTAAAAAAAGCAATTTCACTACCAAATGGTATTATATTAACCTCTTGACCAACTGGTTCAGGTAAGTCTACTACTTTATATTCAGCTCTTACAAGATTAAATAAAATTGATGTTAATATAATGACATTAGAAGATCCTGTAGAAAATCAGGTTGATTGAATAAGTCAGTCTCAAGTTAAGCCGAATATTGGTTATACATTTGCATATTGATTAAGAACAGCCCTGAGGCAAGATCCAGATATTATAATGGTATGAGAAATGAGAGATAAAGAAACTGTAGATATTGCAGTAGAAGCTTCTCTTACAGGGCATTTGGTACTATCTACTATTCATACAAATAATGCTTCAGAAACAATAACAAGAGTATTAAATATGTGAGTACAGCCATTTTTAATACCAGCTTCATTTAACGTAATAATAGCTCAAAGATTAGTAAAAAGACTTTGTTCTTGTAAAAAACAAATTAACCTTAAGGATGTTTGAGAACAAACAATTAAAAATATTAAATATGCTTTAAGCATTACTGATAAAAATGAAATTTCAAATAGGGTATGAGATAAATTAAAAAATCCAGTTTTTTATGAACCACAAGGTTGTGAAAAATGTGATAACACTTGATATAAATGAAGGCTATGATTGTATGAGGTTTTAGAAATTACACCATGAGTTAAAGAAATGGTTTTATCTGGTGCATCTGCTTTTAATATTAATAGACAAGCAATTAAAGATGGGATGATATCACTTGAGCAAGATGGTATAATGAAAGCATTAAATGGATCAACAAGCTTAGAAGAAGTATATAGGGTAGCAAAAAGCCAGAAAGGGTAATAAAATATTAATTATTAATTTAAATATTATGGCAGATTTTTTAATATTAGATGATGATAAAAATTTATGAAATAATGATAATATAACAGAAAAAAATAATTCTGGTAGTTTTATGGACAAATTAAATAATATGGTTGTTTGATTTCAATCTGTTAAAACAAAAGAAAAAGTTGTTTTTTATAATCTTTTGTCAACAATGACAAATGCTTGAATTACTTTAATAAAAGCAATATCAATATTAGAAAAACAAGAAAAAAATGTAGTTTTTAAGAATATATTGTGAAGATTTAGTGAAGAATTAAAAGAATGAAGAAATTTATCAGAATGTTTAGGTTTATATCCATCAAGTTTTTCTGATGCGGAGGTTTGAATAATTAAATCATGAGAAAAAACATGACAATTAAATAGTGTGTTGTCTGATTTAGCTAATCAGTTAGAAAAAGTTGAATCATTAAATTGAAAAATAAAATGAGCAATGATGTATCCATTTTTTATACTTATAGTAGTAATATGAGTAGTTAGTGTAATGATGATGATGATAGTGCCAAAATTATTAGAAATTTTTACAGATAAGTCAACGCTTCCAAGCTCAACGAAAGTATTAATGTTTGTGTCAGATATATTTAGAGATTATTGGTATATAATGATAGCTGTTATTGTGGTATTTTATGTTGCATTATTAGTATGGAAAAAAACACCTGATTGAAAATATCTTTTTGATAAAGCGCTTCTTTATATTCCTGTGTTTTGATCTATCAATAAAAAATTAGTTTTATCAAAATTTGCAAGAACATTTGCATGATTAGCATGATCTTGAGTTTCAGTTGTAGAATGATTAAAAATCACTTCTTCAGCTGTATGAAATGAGGTATATAAACAAAGAATACTATTATTAGCAGAAGATATATCTGTTTGAATAAAAATGTGGGAATCGTTAGATTGAGATAAAATGTTTCCAGAAATGATGGTACAAATGATTCAAGTATGAGAGCAGACAGCAAAATTAGAACAAATAATAATAAAAGTAGCAGATTTTTATGATGAAGAAGTAGATAATACTATAAAAATATTAAATAAACTATTAGAACCGTTTATTATTGTAACGCTAGCAGTAGTTGTTTGATTTATAGCTTTAGCAATAATGCAACCAATTATGAATCTAGCAGATACTGTTGTAGGATGATAATTTTATAATATTTACTATACACCCCTTTATATAAGGAAGGGTGTTTTTTTGACTTTAATTAGCCATATTTTATAATATATTTCTTGTGTGAAGATTATGTGAAACAGGAGGTTATATGATTGACTTTAAGGTGAAAAACTAATATTATATGCGTGTTAATGTTTTTTGATCCTTAACATGATCTGAATAGTTCTTTAAATAGAACAAAAAAATTTTAAGTTTTTGCTTAAAAGCTCGTTTTTATGACTTTGGGAAATAGTAATTAAATATTGTTTTAATTATTGTTTCCCAGGGTTGTAAACAACTTTTGGGTTAAGGCTTTAACCTTTGTGTTTTGCTATAATCTTTGTAATTATGATTCCAACTAATAAAAACATAGCTGTTTTTCATCCTTATCTTGATAAGAAATGATGAGCATCTAGTATGATGATATATTTATCATCAATTCTTTCTAAAAATAACAATGTAAAAATATATTCATTTTCTCGCAATAAATCTAAATTATTTAGTTTTGTTAAAATAGCTTATGCGGCTAGTAAAAATGATTATATTTTTATTTGAAATTCACCTATGCATTTTGTATGAGTGATATCTAAATTGTTATTTAATAGGAAGGTTAAACTTATTTGGTGGCATCATCATTATCCTTGGTATTATAGTCAAAATACAAACGTATATATAAAGTTAAAAAGATTTTTAGAAAAGTGTATTATTAAAAATATTGATTCTGTAATTGTTAATAGTAAGTATTTACAAGATTCTATTAAAGATATTTATAAGGTAGATTCAAAAATACTGTATCCTGTATTGGATGACAAGTTTTTGAATTATGACAGCGAAAATAAAAACATACAACCTGTTTTACAAAATACTATATTTTCTTATGGTAGACGGGTAAAATGAAAAAATTTAGAGATGATTTTCAAAACTTATGAAGAGTTGAAAAATAAGATCCAAGATCTTGTTTTAATAGTCTGATGAGAATGAGAAGAGCTTCAAAAATATAAAAACAAATATAAGTGTGAAGAAAGTGTGAAGATTTTGTGATTTATTAATAAAGAGCAAATTATAAAAAATTTAGAGCAATCTAAATTATCGTTATTTTCTTCAAAAATAGATTCATTTTGACTTGTCATTTTAGAGTCTATGTCTATTTGAAATCCTGTTATATCTTATAATATTTCTTGAGCAAAAGAAATAATTAAAAATTGAATTAATTGATATTTAGTGAACTCAGACTCTGAATTTATTGAAAGAAGTTATAATATTTTAACTAATTCACTCTTAAGAAATAATCTTTCTATAGAAGCTATAAAAACCTCTAAGACATTCGGAAAAGATAATTTTAGTAAACAGTTATCTAAAATATTTTAAAACTTTATATTCATAATACTATTTAATTATAGTATACTTATTTTATTTATAAATAACGAATTTATGAATTTATTCAAAAAGGCTACTGCTACTTTAGCTTTAGTTGCTCTTGTTTCAGGGGTTTTCTCTACAGGAGTATCTGCTGCAAGCAATAGCGAAATTGATGCTGCTAATGCTTTAGCTGCATCTGGGTACATTGTTGATCACTCAAGTGATACAGCTGCCTATAATCTTAATCAAAATGTATTAAGACAAGAAATAGCTGCTGTTGCTAGAGGTATAGCTTGATTAGCTAAAAAAACTAGCTGTGATGGTTCATTCACAGACGTAACTGCTACAACTCCAAATGACTGGGCTTGTTTATCAGTTGAAGCATTATTAGACGCTGATTTAATAGCTGCTAATACTATGTTTAATCCTGAAAGTAATATATCTAAAGCGGAAGCTGTAGGTATGATGGTAAAAGCTGCATTCGGAGACGAATATGCTTATGACGCTGGAAAAGCTACTTCTTGGCAAGAACAAGTTGTAGATTTTGCTGCTGAAAAAGGTGTAGTTGCTTCTTTTACAAACTATGACACTGCCGCTACTAGAGGTTTCGTATTCGAAGCTGGTTACAACGCTGAAATAGCTTCTGATGAAGTTGTTGATGATTGTGATGAGTTTATGCAACTTATGGGGCTATGTGATGAGGATGATGAAGATACTGATACTGATACTGATACTGATGATGATACTCCAGTTATTGTTGGAGATAATTACTTAATGGTTGAATTATCTGCTGAAACTCCTGTTGGACAAAACATACCTTCTACTGCTGCTAATGTAGAATTTATGGCATTTGACGTAACTGCTGGTTCTGAAGATGCTACTCTTGAATCTATTGTATTAGAAAGAGTTGGTCTTGGTGCTAGAGGTGATTTTAAAAAAGTATGGTTGTCTCAAGATGGTGTAGTTGTATCTAACGATAAAACTATAGCTTCAGATGATACTGTTACTATACCTTTAAGCGTATCTATAACGGCTGGTTCGACTGAAACTTTTGTTGTAAACGCATCAATGAATGGTGTAGTTTCTACAGTAAATGCTTTTGGAATAGTTGATGTTACTGCTTCAACTAGTGTTGACGTTGCTACTGTTAGAGGTAATGAAATGACTACTGTATCTTATACTGTAGCTGAAGTTACTTTAACTCCAAAAGGTACTGCCTCTAATATAGATGCAGGTGAAGAAGCTGAAATACTAGGTGAATTTAAATTAGAAGAAACTGCTACTGCTTCTAAAAAAGATGCAATACTAAAATCTATTAGATTTAAAACTACATGAGGTGTTAAAATTTCTGATAATTTAGAAAACATAACTCTTAACTATGATGGTTCAGTTGTTTCAACAGAAACTATTATTGATGGAGACTATGTAACTTTCAAATTAGATGATATGCTTTTAGAAGATGCTAAATCTTTATATTTCGAAATTAAAGCTGATGTTGTATCAGGTGATGATGGAGATACTGTAGCATTTTCAATAAAAGATGATTTTGATATCTATGCAATTGAATCAGGTACTGCTATTGGTACTAGTGTTGTTAAAGGAGCTTCTTTATCAACGTATACTTTAAATGCTGGTAAAGTTACTTTATCTCAAGATACTACTACTCCTTCTTCTGAAGAGTATATATCTGATACTGATGAAGTTTTAGCTTTTATTGCTAAAGTTGATACTGATCAAACTGTATTAGTTGATTCTCTAAGATTATATTTAGATTCAACTTCTCATATTGAAAAAACAACTGCTGGTACTGCTGATGATACATTTGATTCATTGGATGGTTCTATAGAAAATGTTAGAGTATATGTAAATGATACTTTAGTTGATTCTGTTGATCAAATTACTGATGCAAGTGCTGCTGCAGATAGAACTGTAGCTATTGTTCATGCTGATGATTATTATAATTTTGATTCTTCTTTTGAATTAAGTGATGATGATTTAATTAAAGTTTATGTAGATGTTACTAAAGATGTAGTTGCTACTACTGAAATTAAATTTAAATTAAATAATGTTGGTACTGCTGCTTGAACTTCTCTTTCTTTAAGAGATGTAGAATATGTTTCTGATGGGGAAACTTTAGCAACTGCTAAACTAACAGGTACAGCTACTTCTAATGTAGTTGAAGTTGTTTCTTCTTCTGCAGGTTCTTCAATAGTTAGAAACGATGGTTTTTCTAGTGAAACTTTCTTAGCTGGTGAACAAGGTGCAACATTAATGAAATTTGTTGTTAATGCTGGTAATTCTAGTTCTCTAGAAATTAAAAAATTAAATTTTGATGCTGTATTAACTGCTGCTGTTTATAGCGAATTTACTAACTTTAAATTACTTAAAGATGGTTCACAAGTAGGATGAACAGAAGATTTAACTTCTGCTCCAACAGTAACAATTACAGATATTAATGATACAATTCCTCAATGAGGTCAAGCTACTTATGAATTAATTGCTGATATAGATACTTCGGCAGGTTCTAGTACTGATGACATTACTTTAACATTAGATGCATCTGATTCAGTATTCTATGATTCAAATGATAATGAAGTTACATGAACTATTGCTACAACTGATGTTGCTGGTGATACTTCTTCTGTTAAACAAAATGCAATCTTAGCTGCTGCTATTGATGGTGATACTCCAAATGCAGCTATTGTATTAGCTGATACTACGGGTGTAGAATTAGCTAAATATAAATTTACAGCTACAGATGGTGATATAAACATTAAAGATTTATATTTCAAAAATACTGTTACAGGTGCTGACTCTAGAATTTCTGCACTTAAATTAGTTGTAGATGGTTCAGTTGTTGATTCTAGAGTTCCTTCTAGTGATGTAATTCATTTTAATTTAGGTTCTGCTAGTAAAATAGTTGTTCCTAAAAATAATGATGTTGTTGTAAGTGTTGAAGCTGATTTCAATTCTATAACTTCTGCTTCTCAAACTGATAAACAAATCACTATGGAATTAACAGATATCAAAGCTGATACTGCCGCTACTTCTAAAGCATTAGTTAAACTTTCTAATACTGATCAATTCGATATTATTAATGGTTCATTAGATATTGATGAAGATGCAGATGTTACTTGAGAAGATATGGAAGGATTAGTTGCTGCTGACGGTACTACTGTATTTGATATATTAACTGCAGGTACTATAGATATTGATAGAGATGGAGCAATTACTGCTGCTGATGATCTTGAAAACTTTGTTTCTACATATGATGTTATTGATGGGTTTATAGATGTTAATGAAGATGATGCTATAGATGGTACTGATGATGCTACAAATCAAACAGTAAATATTGGTATTGATAATACTGATCATTATATTGATTCGTCTTTAGCTGCTTCTAATATTGTTGCAGAAAGAATGTATATAAGAAAAACTCAACCAACAGTTGCTACTAGTGATTTAGGTACTTCTAAATTAAACTCAGGAGAACAATCTCTTTATAAAATGAGTGTTACGGCTGATTCATCTGATGATGTTGAAGTTGGTTCAGTTACATTTAATATTGCTGGTACAGTTGCCAACACTCAATTAATAGTTGCTGATGATGTTAATAAAGAAATTGATTCAACTACTGCAAGTGTAGTAAGTGGAATGAAATTATTTGTAAATGATACTGAGGTTGCTGCGGCTGATTATACTTTAACAATCGCTGAAATCGGTACTACAAATAACTTTACAGTTACATTTGATTTAGATCACAATAAAGTAGAATCTGTTTCTGCTGGTACTTCTAAAACATTTGAACTTAAAGCTACTTTAGCTTGAGTTGTTTCTGATGACTACGTTTCTGTTAAAATGATAGAAGATGATGCTGCTATAATTGGTGCATTAGATACGGATCAAGATGATACGTTTGATAATGCTGCTGATGTAAAAGCCCTAGCTACTGCGGGAGCTACTACTTCTTACTTCATTTGGTCAGATAACGCTGGATCACCACATACAGCTGCTACTGTTGACTGGTTTAATGGTTTTAAAGTTAATGGATTAGATACTACTACTACTACTTTAACTAACTAGTATTAGAGTAATATCCCATAACTTTTTCTAAAAATTACTTAGTTAATTTTAAGAACCCTCTTCTTTTGAAGAGGGTTCTTTTTTTGTTGTAAAAAAATTTAAATTATATATAATATTTGAAATTAGTTATTAATCTGAAATTTATATGAAAAAGTTATTATTGGGATTTGTGTTATTAATGTTATTAACATCTTGTTGAAATAAATATGAAGAAGGAAAAGAGATATCTGTTGTTAATGAAAGGGAAATAGAAAATAAGATAATTGTAAAAAATTGATTATACTCTAAAATAACACCTGTTACTTTTCGTGATCCAAAGGATATAGCAAAATTTAAAGAAGATTTAGAGAAAGTAAATAAGCAAATACAATCTAACACAGGAGGTGTAACTTATGCTCAAATAGTAGAAAAAGCAAGATTATTAGATTATTTATGAAAAACTTGAGAAGCACTAGAACTATATGTAGACAATTTTGAAAATAATACAAATAATAAATCTTTAGCATATAGTCATAATATGGCTAGATTATATGAAAAATTAGAAGCTTATGATGAAGCATTAAAAAGATATTGATTTTTAATTAATTATTTTAAAAGAAAAGATTATTATAAAGATGTTGCTAATATATGGAAAAAAAGATGAGATAATGAAAAATATGAACAAGCAATAAATGTTTATAATAAAACAATTAATAAAGATCCTGTTAAAGCAACTGAGGTTAATGTTTCTTCTGATTGAGTTATAGAATTAAAATAAAAAAAGAGATTTAAAAAATTTTATATTTTAAATAAACAACATGAAAAAATTATTACTAGTATTATTAACTTTACCGTTAATAACTTTTGCTAACACAGAAGAAATATCTTTTAATATGTCTACTTCTTTGGGGTTAGATGAAAATCATGGACAAGTAAATTTACCTTTTTTAAAAGTAAATTTATGAAAAAATACTTTGAAAGATTTTAATTTTACTATTTCAGAAAATGATTTTTTTATATTTGCTAATGATATATCTAAAATAGAAATAAATAATCTTAAAACAAACATAAATTCAATTGTTTTGGATAATAAAAATAAAAAAATTTTAATAGAATTAAAAGAAGAAGTAAGTTGAGATGTAGAAATAAAATGAGTACAAATTAGAACATATGACCAAGAAATAAGAGATGCAAAAATAGGATTAGATTATAATAATGATAGTGAAGTAGATTTGTATTCAACATATACTGTTAATTTAGAAGATAATTGAAGGTATAGTGATACTATGAAACCTGTTCCAGTTTTAAATGTACAAAAAGAGTTAACTAAAAATCTTAATGGAACATATGATATAAATATAACTTGGGAAATTTCCCCAGATTTAGATATATATTGAAGCTTTGTAAAAGTAAATAAAAATAATAATTATTGAAATATAAAAGAACAATTTATAGCAAAAACATATGACCAAAGCTTTGTTTATACTAATATGGATTTAGAAAATGATTTTTATAAAATAGAAATATATTCAAAAGATTTATATTATTCAAATACAGATCCTTTTCTCATAAATTTAAATAAGGATGATTTAATAATAGATGAAGAAGCAATAGAAGAGACTGTAGAAGAAAATGCAATTAAAATAGTAGAAAAACATACTCCAGTATTTGTAAATTATTATATATTATATGAAATAACTTGAATAATAGATAATTACATTACAAAAAGTACATTTGATACTTTTGAAATAAATAAACAAAATGAAGCTTTAATTATTAGAAATGAAATAATAAATATTTTAGAAAGACTTGATTTGTCACAAATAAAACAAAGAAAACAAATAGCTGAAGAATTTAAAATTAAATTTATTGAATTTAATGCAGTATTAAAATAATATACATAATTGAGTAAATTCAGCTCAAATAAACTAAATAAAAAACTTAATAATTAACATAATGAAATATCTCAAAACCATATTATTTATTTTTATAAATTTATTTTATATTAATAATGCATGTGCAAATATTTCTTTTTCAGAAATATTTCCTAATACCACGGATGATAAAAATTTAGAATACGTGGTTTTTTTGAACGAATGAAACACAGAACAAAGTTTGAGTTGATTTATATTAAGTGACAAATCGGCAAAAGAATATATTTTTTTAGAATCAGATATTATTCAAGCATGAGAAAAGAAAAAATATCTAAGAACTTTGACAAAAATAATATTAAATAATTCAGATGAAGAATTATTTTTAACAGACAATCTATGAAATATAATAGATGCTTTTAGTTATTCTGAAACAACAAAATGAGAAGCAATAATTGTTTGAGAAGTTAGTAATAATGCAGGTAATCAAACAGAAGAAGTAGTAGTAGTAGAAAAAATAATAGAGGAAGAAGAAAAGGAGGTCGTAGAAATAGAAGAAGTAGAAGAAGAAACGGTAAAAGAAGAAAATACAGAGATAATAGAAGATAGTACTATAAATACAGGAACATGAAATATTGAAAATAATGAAGAAAACCAGGAAGTTCAAGAAAAAATAATTGATTTTTCTAATGCAAATATCAAATTTATACATATATTTGCCAATACAGAAGATGATAAAAATTTAGAATATATTGAAATTATTAACAATTGAAATAATGAACAAAATTTACATTGATTAATATTAAGTGATAAATCGGCAAAAGAATATATTTTTTTAGAATCAGATATTATTCAAGCATGAGAAAAGAAAAAATATCCAAGAACTTTGACAAAAATAATATTAAATAATTCAGATGAAGAATTATTTTTAAAAGATAGTTTATGAAATATAATTGATAATTTTAGTTATTCTGAAACAACAAAATGAGAAATAATCACAGTTTGAGAAAAACAAAATAATAATGAACAAAATCAAGAAGAAGGGGAAATAGTAAATACATGAAGTATAGAAGAGGAAAATAATGAAGAAATACAGGAAAAATTAACTCAAACTAATACTGTAGAGGTAGATGTAGAAGAAATTGTAGAGGAAGAAAAAATCATAATTATTCCAGAAGTTGTTTTAAACTTTCAATCACCAACATATTTATTAAATTTAGATATAAATCAACCAGAATATAGTTGTGATAATACTAAAGAGATATGTAAGATTAACTTAGATTTTAGAGATAGTTTTATTTGAGAATTTAAGGAAGGTGATTATAAATGTGAAACAGATTTTTGATTTGAAAATGATCAAGAAAACAAATGTAATCCTTCAAGTGTAGTTATACCTGTTGGTATTTTTGACCTCAAAATAAAAATACTTCATAAAGAATATAGTGATAAGTTTTCTGAAAAAACAATAAGAGTAGTTAATAAATGATATATAGAGCCAGAAAAAAAGAAAAAAGAAGTTGTTAATGAGAAAAAAGAAGAAGACAAAAAAGAATTAGAGATAGAAGAAAAAAATATTAAAAGTAATCTAAAAAAGGGGATGGTGCAAATCTATGGAGCTATGCCAAATCCAAAAGGAAGTGATAATAATGAATATATTGAGTTAAAAAATAATACAAAAAATATTATTAATTTATTAAATTGCAGCTTAGATGATAAACTTAATGGATGAACTAAGGCATATGTTTTTAAACAAAATGAATATTTATGAGTATGAGAAATAAAAAAATACAAAAAAGAACAAATAAAAATAAATTTAAATAATGATGCTGATGAAATTAATTTGATTTGTAATGATGAAATTGTAGATAATTTAAGTCGGCATTTTAAGATAAAAGAATGATATTATGTAAATCATCAAAAATTAGATATTAATTCTTGAAAAGCAGTAGTTATAGATGTAATAGATTGAGATACATTAAAAATAAAATTTAATAATTCTGATAAAATAGAAACTCTTAGGTTGGTATGAGTGGATACTCCTGAAACGAAACATCCTGATAAAGAAAAAGAAAAATATTGAGAAGAAGTATATAAATATGTTGTTGAAGAATTAAAATGAAAAGAAGTTTTTATAGAGATAGATACAGAAAAATTACGTGATACATATTCTAGATTATTATGATTTGTATATTTGTGACAAATAAATTTTAATAAAAAACTAATTGAATTATGATATTCAGAAGCATATCTTGACTATGATTTTAAATATAAGGATGAATATATATTAGCAGAAAATAAAGCAAAAGAGTTATGAATTTGAATTTGGGCTAACTCAGTATCTGAAAAAAATTGATTAAACGAAAAAGAAATAAATAACACAAGGGAAGTTATAGCAAAAATTAGTGTACAATGAAAAATAGGAAAAAACAAAATACTAAAAGATAACAAACTAATTTGTTATGAAACATGTAGTGTAAATTTTGATTGAAGAGGGAGTGGGTGAAATATTAAAAAATATTCTTGGGATTTTTGAAATTGAGAAAAGTTTGAATGAGTAAATCCATGATATATAAAGTATGAAAATTATTGAAATTATAAAGTTTACTTAGCAACCGTTGATGATAGTTGAAAATTAGATATAGAAGAGTTTTATGTAACTTATATAAAAACTCCAAAAAAACAAAAAACATCAATTATTCCAAAAGCTAATGCTGAAGAATTTATTAGTGAAGAAATAGAAAATGAATATATAGAATTTAATAGTGCAGGGGACGAAGAATCAAATAATTATTCAATTTTATTGTATATTATTATCTCTATTTTTTGAGTTTTGATAGTAGTTGTGATACTTAAAAAAGAAAAATTAATATAGTTTTTATTTTTTTGTTTATTTTTGTCTTTAAATTTTACTTTTTGATTCTAGTGTATATAATATTCACACAATTTATTTATTTATATTATTAAGAACGTATGACTGTAGAGGAAAAAAATAATAATAACAATCAAATGATGATTGTTATAGGGGTTTTGTTAGTTGTAATTGCTGTAATGTGATTTTTTCTAGGTAAACAATCAGCAACACAAACTTCAACAAATAATAATGAAACAAATACAGGTGAGGTAGTTACATGAGATTATGAAGAGTTATCAATTGTGGTTATAGATGATACAAGATGTACAAATTGTCCTACAGATGCTATTTTAGAACAATTACAACAATTGCCATCAATTGCATGAGCAACTATAGAAAAAAAAGATTTTTCTGATGAAGGTGTTAAAGAATATTTAGAAGAAAATGAAATTAAAGCTTTACCGCTTATTGCTTTTTCTACAAATAACTTTGACGTATCAAAAGATCCTGTTCAAATGGGACAAGATGGAAATCCTACACCAAAAGTAAATTCATTTTTACAACCTATGACTGGTTGAGAATTTATATTAGAAGTTGGAGCACAATTTGATCCTTTTAAAGAAAGAAGTGAAAAAGGATTTACAGTTTTAGATAAAACAAAATTAAAAGCAATAAAAGATAATTCTTATTTAAAAGGAAATACGGATTCAAAAATTACTTGGATAGAATATTCTGATTTAGAATGTCCATATTGTGCTAAATTACATAATGCAGGTACTGTAGAGGATTTATCAGAAAAATATTGAACAGACTTAAACAAAGTATTTAATCATTTTCCTTTAGGTTTTCATGCTAATGCACAACCATGAGCTGAAATACTAGAATGTTTAGGTGAACAAAAATGATCAGAAGCATTTTATAGTTTAATAAAAAAAGCTTTTGCTGATGAAAAATCAGATAAAGATTATCTAATAGCTGAAGCTGTAACTCTTTGAGCAAATGAAGATGATTTAAGTAAATGTTTAGAAGATGCTAAATATACAGATAAAGTAAAAAATCAAATGACAGCTTGAACAGAAACGTTTGGTGTTACAGGTACTCCTTGAAATGTTTTAATAAACAATGAAACAGGAGAATATGAAGTTATATCATGAGCATATCCTACAAGTGCATTTGAAGAAATTATTGATAAATTATTAAAATAAAAAAAATAGAAAAATAAAAAAGTAACCCATCTTTGAATTTCTTCCCTTAAGTCTAAGGGAAGAAGGCTCCAGTTTAGTACATGTAGCCCCTTGCCCTTAGTATTAAGGGAAAGGATTTATCCGGAGGTGTATCCTTTAGGGCAGGTTAGGGTTACTTTTTTTTAATTCAAAATTTCCTTAATTAACCTATCATCTTTTCTCCAGTTTTTCTTAACCTTAACCCTTAAGGCAAGAAAAACTTTTTTTCAAAATACTTTTTCTAACTCTATTCTAGATTCTTTTCAAATAGTTTGAATTAAGCTTCATCATTTTCATATAACTATATATTTCTGAGAATCTGATTCAGTATAAATATAGGCTACAATTTTCAGTAAATCTTCTTTATCATTAATTTCATCTACTCATATGTATACACTATGAGGTAATTCTTGTTTTGTATGTATAAATGCTTTTTCTCTTATAATTTCACTTATTCTAAAATATATATCTTGTTTTGTATAAAAATCTTCGGGAAATAATAATGGTCAAGCTTTTAAATAAGATTTAACTTTTTTTAATAGTGAATCAAAACCATTTTTCGAAACAGATGATATTTTTTCTACGTCATCTCAATTCGGAATAGTTATTTTTGGTTTTAAATCTGTTTTAGTATAAACCTTTATCACTGGCTTATTAACCATGTCTAAAATATTTTTAATATATTTTTCTTCTTCTCATCAACTTCTGCTTGAGTCAATAAAATACAGTATTGATTCAGCATCTTTAAAGCTAGAAATAGCTACACTATTTATTTGTTCATTAAACTTTTTACGTGAATTGTGTATTCATGGTGTGTCAAAAAAGATGATCTGAGATTCTTCATCATTAAAAATAGCCAAAACTTTTTTTCTAGTAGTTTGAGGTACATTAGTAGTAATTGAAATTTTTTCTCAGATAAGAGTATTAACAAAAGTTGATTTTCAAGCGTTAGGTCTACCTATTATAGCAACATATCAAACTTTTTTTTCTTTTGTTAAATCACTAGTGTTGTCTAGAATATCTTGGAGGTTTAGTTTTTTCATTATATTATTTTAGTTTGTATTCTCCTTATCCTGCGAAGGAGAGGGAATTCAAGTGTTGGGTTGTTTTTCTTCTCTAGAATCTCTATAATCATCGACAATATTTAGCATTTTTCTGGCTTCTTCCATAGAATTAGGAGCAAAATCCATTATCATGTTTGTTGAATTTCATGCTGTTAATATTGTTACTGTTCAATAACCAAGTAAGTTTGCAAAAATTCATTTTGTTCTAGCATTTACTTCTTGAACTTGTCACAGATTACATTCAGTTTTTTTTCTATCTAAAAAACCAATTTGATCTACACCTATAACTCTATTGTTTGTAATAACATACATATCAAGCTCATGGTCTAGCCATTTAATATACATTAAAATAGAAAAAAACATCCAAAAAATTATATTTGTTAAATGAGTAATTTGGTTTGATCAAAGAAAACTATATACAAGTATGGTAAACAATAATCACGAAGAAAAAACTAATCATAAAAGAATATAAACAAACCAGTGTCTTCTTAAGACCATTATTACTTTTTCTCAGGGCCTTAAGTTAGTTATTTTTAGCATAATAATTATTTATGAAATATTAGGTTTTTTTATGTATAAAGCTTCAATTTGTTTTAGTTTATCAAGTTTAATTTTTTTAATTATATCTATATAGTCAACTTTTTCAAGATTTTCTATATTTACTCATTTTTTTATTAAAATATCATTTGAAATGATTTCTATTTTAGAGTTTTTATTTTTTTTAACAAAAGAGTCTCTTTTAGAAGAAGATTTAATTATAGGATAGTTTGTATGTAGATCAAAATAACTTATAGCAGTCATGTTTTTCTTTATAATATAGTTTATACTATTAGCGGCTAAAACAGTTGTTCTAACTCAAGTGAAGCTTCCAGGACCGTTAACAACTACGATATTATTTAAGCCATGATATATTGTATTATTTTTCTTTAATATAGAATCAATTTGTGGAATTAATGTAGAAGATTCATTTCATTTAATATTCCATGAAATACTGTCAATGATTTGTCTTTTATTATCAAATAATAAAATATTGGCAGTATTAGAAATTGTATCTATAAAGAGATTCATAAAAAAAATAATTATTAAATTTTATATATTCTATTTTTTTTATATAATTTGTAAAGATAATCCTTCACCCTTCGGGAGCTTCCTTTAATACTAAAGGAAGCCTTGCTATTTTTATATTTATTAATTTATGGTTTTTATGGGTAGCTATGTTCCTGAGAAAATGAAAGAAGTGGCTAGAAAATTAAGAAAAAACATGACAAAATCAGAAAAACTATTTTGGAAAGCTGTACGTTGAGATAAATTGTGAGAAAGAGTATTAAGGCAAAAAATATTTTATGTTTATACTGAAAATGATGGGCAAAATAGATATATAATCCCAGATTTTTATATAGCAAGCAAAAAATTAATAATTGAAATTGATTGAAGTATACATAAAGTATCAGAGATAATGGATTATGATAAAGTAAAAGAAGAATTAATTCAGCAAAGAGGATTTAATATTATAAGATTTACAAATAAAGACGTAGAAAATAATATTGAAAAAGTATTACATAAAATAAAACAAAAACTTATTTAGAAAGGCTTCCTTTAGTATTAAAGGAAGCTGGCCGAAGGACTGATGGATTATGATAAACTTAAACAAAAAATTACAAACAAACAAGCATTACACAAATTATGGTAGTGTTTTTTCTAGGTTGTTATTATTAAAGGATGTTTTTAAAAAAACAGATTCTTTTTTAGTGATTGTAGAAAATGAAAAAACATTACAAAACTATTTAAAAACAGCAGCATATTTATGAATTGAAATAAATAGTTTAGATAATTTTTCAGATTTAATTAATTATTGTTATAATAAAAACTGAAAATATATTGTTACTAAAAATATTTTTAATATAAAATTAGAAGATTTTGTACAACTAGAATATAACAGTTTGTTTAAAATTGAAGTTTGACAGAAAAAAGAAGTCCAAGATTTAACCAAAAAAATAAATGAGCATGGGTATAGTTTTTCTGACTATGAAAATAAAAACACATATAAAATAATGTGAGATGTTCTTAGTTTTACTGATTCAGTATGAAATACAACAAAAATAAGTTTTTGGTGAGATGATATAGAGGAAATAATAAATAGTGAGTGAGAAAAAAGAGAAGAATTTTTTATAGGAAAAAATGATGATTTAGATTTTCTTAATATTACGAAGAAAAAATCATCTGAAATAAGAGAAAAAATAATAGAAACAGGTAGTTTAATAATTTTGGATTCACTTGATTTTTATTCTACATATGAATTTGTAGAAAAGTATTTAAATAATTATATAATTTTTAATTCGCTTTCTAATGATAAAGAATATATAAACCTATGAATAAATGATATGTTTTTAGAAAAAATAGAAGATTTTAAAAATATTTTGGAGGAAAAATGAATTAAAAAATATATTTTTACTAAAAACAAACAAACAATAAAAAACTTTTTAAAGTTAAATAATTTAGAACAAGTAAAAATATATGAAACCAGCTTAAATATTTTAAAAAGTTTTAAGACAACCTCACCCCAACCCTCTCCTTTGGAGGAGAGGGGGCAAGAAAAAAAAATGCAGCTTCCTTCTCCCCCAAGGGAGAGGGAATTCAAGGGTGAGGTTATTATTTGTGACGACAACATTTCTAGAATATTTGTAAAAAAGAGAATAAAAAGAAGTCTATCAAAAAATTTAGATTTGATGATGCAAATAAAACCATGAGATTTTATTGTGCATATTGATCATGGAATTTGAGTGTTTAAAGAAATTATTGAAAAAGATTTAGGCTGAATAAAAAAGGAATATATAACACTAGAATACAAAAAAAATGACAAATTATTTGTGCCAATTACAGAAGTATCAAGAGTATCAAAATATGTATGAGTAGAAAACCCAAAACTAACTTGATTAAGCACGAAAGAGTGGCAGAAAAAACTAAAAAAAGTTTCAGAAGATGTAGAAATAATAGCTAAAGAATTATTAGAAGTTTATGCTAAAAGAAAATTAAATAAATGATTTAAATTTTTAAGTATACCTACAGAAGAGGTAAAATTTGCAAATTCGTTTGAGTACACTTATACAAATGATCAATTTAACATAATTAAGGATATTTATAAAGACATGGAGTCAGAAAATCCTATGGATAGACTTTTGTCAGGAGATGTAGGTTTTGGTAAAACCGAAATAGCTTTTGCTGCAATTTTTAAAGCAGTGATTAACGGTAAGCAAGCAGCATTAATATCTCCACTAGTAGTACTTGCTTATGAACATTATGAAAAAGCAGTAGGAAGATTTCATGATTTTCCAGTTAATGTATGAGTAATTACAAGATTTGAAAAGGCTTCTGTTATAAAAGCAACCCTAGAAAGACTTAAAACATGAAAAATAGATATAATTATTTGAACTCATAGATTACTTAGTGAAGATATTAGGTTTAAGGATTTATGATTATTAGTTATTGATGAAGAGCATAAATTTGGAGTAAAAGATAAAGAAAAAATTAAAAAATTTAAGGGTAACATAGACATACTTTCTATGTCAGCAACACCTATCCCAAGGAGCTTAAATATGGCACTAAATGGTATAAAGTCCATTTCAATGTTGACAACTCCTCCAATATGAAGATTGCCAATAAATACTATGGTTTCTTCGTTTGATGATAAAACTATTTTTGATGCAGGTAAAAGAGAATTTGAAAGATCAGGACAAATGTTTTTTATACACAATAGAGTAGAAACAATAGATGCTATGGGTAATTATTTATCAAATATTTTCCCATGAAAAAAGGTTATAATAGTTCATGGACAATTGTCTGGTGATAGACTTGAAAAAAGAATAATAAAGTTTAAAAGAAAACAGGGAGATATACTTCTAGCAACAACGGTAGTAGAAAACTGAATAGATTTTTCAAATGTAAATACGATTTTCATAAATGAAGCACAAAATTTTTGAATAAGCCAAATACATCAACTTAGATGAAGAGTATGAAGATCAGATAAAAAAGGGTATTGTTATCTATTATTCAAAAAGGATAAAATTAAAGAAGATGCTGCAAAAAGATTAAAAACCATTGTAGACTATTCTCATCTTTGAGCATGATTTGAATTGGCAATAAAAGATTTAGAAGTAAGAGGTTGATGAGATATTCTTTGAATTAGACAAAGTGGACAAGGTAATGAGGTGTGAGCAAAATTGTTTTTAGAAATGTTAGAAAATAGGGTGGAGGAATTGAAGAAAACCCCTCCCTCAATCCCTCCCCTACCAGGAGAGGGAAGCAATAGGTTCAAAAAAATAAGTATAGATTTAAATATAGGAGCTTATATAGATGAAAAATTCTTTTCTTGAGAACTTGATAAACTAAATTTTTACAGAGAAATTGAAAGTTTAGAAACATTAGAAGATTTAGAAAATATAATATATGATTTTAAGGTAATTAATAAAAATTTGCCAGATACAACAAATAATTTCTTTGATTTACTGAAATTAAAATTAAAAGCAAAAAAATATAAAATAATTTCTATAAAAAAAGTTTGAATAAATTATCAGATAGATTTTGATGAAAGTCTTAATTTAGAGGAACTAAAAGAGTTTTTAAAATTAGATAAGGAGGTAAAATTTATAGTTGTAAGTAAGAATAGATTAAGAACTTCAATAAAAAACTTTGCAAGTACAAATTTTTTCTTACAATACATGCTACAACTTTTTGATTTAAAATTGGGGAGGAAGAAGATTAAGTTGAAAAGAAGATGAATTTAGATTCTAACCCATCCCCTCGTTCCTCGGTACTTCCCTTGGAAAGGGAAGAAATTAGATTTCTCCCTTTTCCAAAGGGAGTACTCGAACGATAGTGAGAGGGAGGGATTAGAATTAAAGGACAAATTATATATTTTTATTTAATAAACAAAAACAAATGAAGCAAATAATAAAAAAAATGTTAATTATAGCATTTTTAGTAGGTATTACGGTTTCTTGTGCACAGAAAGAAACAAAAGAAACTCAAAAAGAAGTTAATTTAGATACTAACAAGGAAGAACAAATGGAAACATATAAATTTGCAGAATGAGATATCGTTGCTGTTATGAAAACAAATACTGGTACTATAAAACTATTATTAGAAACTGAGAAAGCTCCAATGACTACTACAAATTTTATTGGACTATCAAGTACGGGTTATTATGATGGAATTATTTTTCATAGAATTATAAAAGACTTTATGATCCAATGAGGTGATCCAGATGGAACTGGGATGTGAGGGAAAAGCATATATTGAGAAAAATTTGATGATGAATTTCATCCTGATTTAAAAAATGATAAGTATACTATATCAATGGCAAATGCTGGACCAAATACAAACGGAAGTCAATTTTTTATAAACACTAAAGATAATAATTTTTTAGACAATAAGCATTCTGTATTTGGTAGAGTAGTAGAATGATTTAAAACAGTTGATAAATTAGAAAAAACTAAAACAGAAACTGGTGATAAACCAGTAAAAGAAACTAAAATGATTTCTGTAACAGTGCAAGAGTACAAAAATGGAAAATTTACAGATTATGAGTTTGATCTTGACTCAAAATTAAAAGAAATAGAAGAACAAAAAAATAAAGAACAAGAAGCAAAAAAAACTAAAGCAGTAGAAGCTTGAGATAATGTTTCAGTTCATTATACTTGAACATTTAAAGATTGAGAAAAATTTGATTCTAGTTTAGATAGAGGACAACCAATTGAATTTACAGTTTGAGCATGACAAATGATTCCAGGTTTTGATGCGGCTGTAGTTTGAATGAAAATAGGAGATAAAAAATCTATTACATTAGAACCAAAAGATGCATACGGAGAAAGAAGTGATGATAATAAAAAAGAGCTTCTTAAAAAAGATTTAACTAGCTTTACTGATGCTTGAATAAAATTAGAAGTTTGAGTAGAATTACCAACACAAATGTGAAAAATAAAAATAATTGAAGTTTCAGATGATAGTGTTACAATTGATACAAATCACCCAATGGCTTGAAAAACATTAAATTTTGATATTGAATTAGTTGATATTAAATAATCCATCACCCTTCGGGAGCTTCCTTTAATACTAAAGGAAGCCTTTTTTATGAGTTTGTTTTTGGATTTAAGTAATTATTTTTTAATAGTAATTTAAAAAAATAATTAAAACTATAATAGCAAGCCTTCCTTTAGTATTAAAGGAAGGTGGTCGAAGACCGGATGGATTATCTCTTTATAAACATAGCATCCCCAAAAGAAAAAAATCTAAATTTTTTCTCTACAGCATATTTATATGCTTTTTTTATATTTTCACTTCAAGCAAAGCTAGACACAAGCATTAAAAGAGTAGACTTAGGTAGGTGAAAATTAGTTATAATATTATCAACAAATTTCCATTTATAGCCAGGATAAATAAATATATCAGTATCCATGTTTCAACTTTCAAGAACTCATTTGTCATTTGAAAAACTCTCAAGAACTCTAACTGAAGTAGTTCAAACTGCTGTTATTTTTTTTCACTCTTTTTTATACTTATTTAATCTTTCAGCTACATCATATTTCAATTCTATATATTCACTATGCATTTTATGTTCTAAAACATTGTCTGTGTAAAGCGGATGAAAAGTACCAAGACCAACATGTAAAAGAACCTTTTCAAATATTACTCATTTTCCCTCAAGTTTTTTTATAAGTTCTGGGGTAAAGTGTAGTCATGCAGTAGGAGCAGCTGCACTTCATTCCACTTCATTATAAACAGTTTGATATCTTTCTGTATTTTCTAATTTTTCTTTAATATATGGAGGCAGGGGAATAGATCATAATTTATCTATGATTTTCAGAAACTCTATTCATCAAAAATTAAACTCTATAATTCTTCATGTTTCTGTGTTTTCTTTTATTGTTCATTCTAAAATAACCTCACCCCCTAGCCCCCTCTCCTTTGGAGTAGAGAGGGAAGAGAAAGTAACTTTTCTTCAGACTTTGAGTTTTTTACCTGGGAAGATTAAACAATCCCAAGAATTGTCACTAATTTGTTTATGAAGAAAAATTTCCACAACCCTACCTGATTCATTTTTTCCATGAAGTCTAGCGTTAATAACTCTAGTTTTGTTAACTACTAGTACGTCATTTTTTCATAAATCGTCTACTATAGAATAAAACTTATCATCATTTATATTTCAAGTTTTAGAATCGAGTTTTAATAGTCTAGAGTGGTCTCGAGGCTCAATGGGTGTTTGGGCTATTAATTCTTCTGGAAGATTGTAGTCGAAGTTTGAGATGTGCATTTTAGTTTATAATTGAAAATATATGACAAAAATATATGAATATTATAATAAATTACAATTTTTTTTGAATCTATAAATTAGATTACAAAGATTTTTATTTAAAATTTAAAAAATAATTTCACTTTTTTGAAAATATAAGTATATTAATGGTATATATTATTTTTTAAACTCATTTTTATATGAAAAAGATATTTTTTATTATATTTTATATTTTGTTATCATTTACTATTGTAAATGCAGATAGCAATTATGAATCTGATTATACGCTTATAGATTGTGTAAATGGTGATAATGATACAGCAGTAGCTTTTGATAGTTCAATGCCGTATGCAACTCTAAAAGAATGAATTGAAAATACAATTTCATATATAAATGCCAATGTAAATATTGCCTGAAATGAAACAGTAGCTTCATGATCTACTTTCAATATAAAAGTACAGTGTAGTTTTAATGATATTTTAAACAGTAGTATCAATCTAAATTATAACTGAGTATTATACAATAATGAACTAATCATAGAATGAATAGAAGATAACTCTTTTATTATTAATGAGGTTGATTTCAGGCTTGCAAATAAAGCTTGAAATATAGTTTTCAAAAATGCACAATTCAAAAATGAAACAAAGCCATATTTTTATGATAAAATAAATGTTCCTGCTGGACATGTTCGTTGAACAAGAACTCATCCGTTATCAAATGCTATAAAAATTTTAGATTCATATATTTTTTTAAAAAATTTAAATAATATTTGAAATTATATGAATTATAAATCATATAATTATAAGCGGTATAATCGTTATTATAAAGATAGTCTATATAATTATTCAAATAAACAAATTATAGAAAATTCTATTATTGATATAGAAATTGAAAGCAGTTTTACTTTTAAAATGCCTATTTTTATAAAAAACTCCAAAATAAATTTTAAAAATATAAATTATGATTGACCATTTAATATTAGTTTTATTGAAGACTGAAATACTTTTGTTGCAAAAGATTTAAATTATTCGATTTTAGTATCAAATGAAATAGATTTATGATGAAATCATCTTTCAGTAGAAGATACAGAAAATATAGCTTTTTTAAATAACAAAATTCATAATTTTGATAATATAGATATTGATTGAAAAGCTGTTTATGTAAATAATTATTTTGAAAATAATAGTACTATAAATATTTCAAATACTAAAAGCATGTATAATAATATCTTTAAATCAAGTTTTACAGACACATATGATATTATGAATTACAGAAAAAATTATGCAGAAAATAATGTGTTATGAAAATGAATAGGGTGGATATATAAAAGAATTAGAGATAATAAATATTTCAACATAGATATAAGTGTAGATTCACTATACAAAGAAGTTACAGGTAATGATTTACCAGGATGATTATGAGATATTTATGTAATTTTTAATTATTAAACATATGAAAAATATTATTCTATTATTATTTTTCATACAAACTTTTTTAATCTATCAAGTTAATGCAGAGAAAACTATCTGTGATTCATGAAATATAAACAAAAATTGAATTACATTAGAAAAAATATGTAATTGATGATATATGACATGAAGCATAAAGTGAGTAGATTCTTTTACTTGAAGTTTTAAAAATCTACAAACCTGATATTGGTGAACAAATAATAATTATAACAAGGATTTAAATTTAGAGAAAAATTTTCCAACATGAGAATTTGATGCAAATAAAACAACAAAAATTAGAAACACAAATCCGGAATACACTATTCCAGTTTGATATATATGAACAGGTTTTAATTATAACAAAAATTTAGATCCAATAAAAAATCTACCATTTTGATTTTTTGATACTAATCACACTACATATATAAAAAACACAAATCCAGATCTTTCAGTTCCAGTATGATTTTTATGAAATGCGGTAATTGAAAAAAAGACAAAATGATCAAAGAAGAAGCAGGAAGAAAATACATATACATACAAAGAATATTTTGAAAAAATATTCAAAGATAATTCGAAAATACAATATATTCAACTAAGATATAAACAATATGAATACGACAAGCTTATAAACAACTTACTTGAAGTATTATTAAATTGAGATAATAAAGCAAACAAAGTGATATCTAAAGAAACACAAAATAGGATAAAATTGTATGTAGAAAACAATAATGAATTTAAAGAAAAATTAAGTAAATTAGTTAAGAATCTGAGGGTTATAAATAAAGCTTTTGAAAAAGTTAGTGGTGAGGAAAAAGTTTATATTATTGAGTATTATTTAAATTAAATAAGCATTATGAAAAAGGAAAATTTAAAAAGATTTTATTTCCAAATAAAAAGTTTTCTTCTTTATATAAACAATTACAATCACATTATTAATTAAATTTGAGTTTGAAAGATGTTAAAAAGAAAATTTTATTAAAGAAAAAAAGAAAGAAAATAAAAAAATAGGTGCCCTTAGGTATTTAGCCGTTCGGTCCCTATTTCGTCGTGATACATATACATTATATTATACATAAAAAGCAAATTTTTTACATAAATTAATTAAAACATTATTTAAATAACAAAAATATTATGAAAAAACAAGGTAATTTTTTAGAGAAATATTGGAAATGGATAGTTAGGATTTTAGTTGTAATTTGAATTGGATTGATATTAAAACTATTTTTAATGTGATTAGAAATTAGTAGATCATGTTGAGGATGATATATAAGTTTATGTATGTGAATAAATATTGATTATCATTGGAGTATTTTATCAACAGTTACTTTTATATTACTGATAATTTCAACTTGATTGTTATTTGTAATGAAAACAAAAAAACAAACTAAAACAAAAATTATAATTGCTTTAATTATTTTTGTCTTGTGAATTTTTTCTAAACAAATACTTTTTGTTTTCTCAAAAGATTTCAAATTTTATCTAACAGATATGTCAGATAAATATATAGATGAAAATTGAAACTTCACTGATTTAGATTTATATTTAGAACTTGTAACAAAATATTGTAAAAGTGATAGATATGATGAAATAGCTCATTGTGGTTGAAAAATGATCTATGATTTCAACACAATAGAAGAATACAAAAAAGCACTAGACTATTTCAACAAACACGATTACAAAGATATGTACACACTTACATATAACTCAATTGAAGACAATGTTTGATTAGAAAACATGATAAGGGAGTATGATGATGTGACTTTTTATTGTTATTTACTTAAAGATGAATGGGATAATAATTGAATTGTTTTTAATATTAAAAGTAATTCTAGTAATGAATGAATTAGTAATTTAATTAATAATATCACTAATTTATTATTAAAAGCTGAAAATGAAAAATTTAAAGATTTTTATGAAGAAAGAAAATATTGGGACGATATTTCTAAAGATATTGATGATAAAATCAAACAAATACCAGCAATAAATACAAATATTCTTTATTAATAAAATATTACTAATGAAAAAAATAATAACAATATTACTAATAATATTTTCTATTATTCAAAATGTTACAGCAAATAATGAACCATATTGACCAATAACAGATTTTGAAAAACAAGTATTAACATTTTGATTGGAAAATAATAAAAAATGTGAAAAAATTAAAGAAACAGATTATCCAACTATATTTATACCATGAATATTAGCTTCATGGTACAGTTCTGAATCATACAAATGAACAAAAATAAAAAGATGGATACCTGATCCAATAACTCACAGCTATGATACACTTTTTAAAACATTTTATGAAAAAGGTTATGACATAAAAGATGTTTTTTATACAGACGAATTTAATACATACATTGCTTGAAATCCAAAACAATCTCTTTACCTTTTTTGATATGATTGGAAAAAAGACAATAAAATTACAGCAAAACTTCTAAGAGATCTAATATTAAAAATTAGACTTAAATATCAAGAAGAAAATAATTGATGTGATATATGAAAAGTAAATATTGTAGCACATTCTATGTGATGACTTGTGGCTAGAGCTATGCTAGAAGATATGTGTGCAAGTGACGAAGATTTAAAAAATTATCATAAATATTTAAAAAGATGACAAATAAAAGAAATAAAAAGTCATAATTGTTATAACTGGACTAAAATAAATAAATTTATTACTATTTCTACACCACATAGATGATCACCAAATAGCTTTGCTCTTTGGACCAAATGAGATCTTTTGTATACAAATCCATTTCTTGATACATGAATGTTAAAATGACAAATGGATGTTATTACCGCAAAAGATTTTTATAAAAAAATACATTGATATTATGATAATATGAGAAATTGAATTATAACTATATGACAGCTGTTACCAGATGTTAAAAATTATAATAATTACAATAAGTCTTTACTATATTTATCAAAAATAGATAATAATAAACAAACTAAAATTATAAATAATCATAGTTATCCTGTTAATGAGTTTTTAGAAGAATTAAATAAGGAGTCTAATATAGAAAAAATGTTTTCAAATATATCATGAAAATATACACTATACTATTCTTCACTTACTTGAAATAAAGAATATCATGAGGTATTTTGAATAAAAAATAATATTATATGATATCAAATTTCAGATTCATATTGAAAACCTGTTTGATCATTATGATTAGATATTACTGAAGGATATAAATGAGAATGATTATATGTACATTATAGTAGAGATATTAAAGAAAATGTCTATAATATTTGAAAAAAAATAATAAATGAAACATGATTATGATGAGATGGAACTGTTCCTACAAAAAATTTACAGTTAATCCCAAATGACACATGAAACATAATAAACAATTCTAAATTTGATATACAAAAAATACAATGTTATAAAGATGAAATGTATACAGATAAAGATTGAATAAATTTAAGTAAATATGAAAATAAATTAACCCAAAAAATATGATCAGAAACTATTATGGAACTATGTTCACACACAAAAATGCCTATTTTAACTTCTATACAAGTATTAGAAAATATTATTTGAGAAGAATTATTAACTGAAAAAGATATTAATAAAAGAATAACTCAACATCAACAATTATTATACAAAAATATTTGATACACAAATTATGTTGACAACCGTTTAATAAGCTTGAAATCTTATAGTGAAAAAAGTAATAATCATGATGTAAGTTATTGAAAATGATCTTTGTCTAATTATGAGTATAATTATACTAATGAAACGTATAAACAAGATTGAATTAAAACAAACACAAAAATAAATAAATATTTTACAGACTCATATTATATTCATTCGTTTAATAATAAAAAAGCAATCGATGATTTTATTGAAAATCAAGATGACAAAGAAACAGAAAAAATTGATTTATGATTTTCCTGAGCTTTTTGAATGCTAGATTCTATGCTTCGCTATGAAATCCTCTCTCCAATAAACATAATCATAGAAGATGAGCAAGGTCGTAAAATATGAATAGATCCGGATACTGGGATGATAATAAATGAGATTCCTGGAGCCTGGACTAGTTGAGATACTGAAGGAAGCAATGAACCAGAATTTTTCTTGATACCTAGAACTGGAACAGGAGAAGTAATACATAAGATAAATACTTATGGTACTGGAGATGGAGAATATCATATTGTTATGGAAGAAATAAAAACCTCATCCCATACCCCAGGGCACTCTCTCTTGAGCAAGCTCAATTCACCTTGACCCTCTCCTTTGGAGGAGATGGAGCTAGCTACATTAGTTATAGCTTGAGTTGCAAAAAAATGAGAACAGGAAAAGTATGTTGTGGCTGTGAAGGAATGAAAATCTTGATTTGTGAAGATTGATAAGAGTAATTATAAGTTGTTTAAATTAGAAGAGTTGGATAGGAAGTATAGTGAAATTTTTGAAAAGTTAAAAGAAATTCTTGATAATAGGTATACAAAAAAGAAAAAAAATAAACTAAAATTAGGACTAAAAAAGTTAAGAGATTCTTGATTTTGAAAACATAAAGACAATGAAAAAATCGTGTATTTGGTTGGGAAGATTTTAGAGTATTTGGAGTAGGAAATTAATAATAATATGTTTTACAGAAAGTCATACTTAAATCAAATAAAAAAAGATTTGAAAAGTGAAAAATTGATATTACTTGTTTGAAGTAGGCAGGTGTGAAAAATAACTATTTTAAACATCTTAGAACAGGAGTTAGAATGAAAAAAATTATATATGAATTTATAAGATTTTTTTTGAAAATCTTTTGAAACAAAAGATAAATTTATTGATTTTTTAGAATTTGAAAAATGATTTGACTTGTATAAAGAAGGATATTTGTTTTTAAACGAGGTTTAATATTTAAAAAATCAGAAGAAATACGTAATAAAAAATGAGAAGTTTGGGCAAAAATAGAGTGATTAGAGAAAAGGATTAGTGTTTAGAATCAAAAAACCTGCCGGTTAGGCAGATTTTTGAATTTGAACTATAATGTCTGAGTTTAGACTATATAAAAATTCTGATAGCTCTCTTTCAATATCATTGAAAATAATTAAATTTTTACTAAATGTAGGCTCTTTAACTTCAATTTTAAATATTCAATCTTTTAAAATTATATTAAAATCACTTTTTTTATCCATAACGCTTTTAGGAAACATGTTCACAGCAGCTATAGTTAAAATTTCTTCTTTTTCATGATTACTTATAGAACTCCATATTTCTCATAATTTATCAATATCAAATTCTCAGTTTTTCATTAGTCATTTTTTTTCTAATTGTTTTTCATCTAAATCATTATCAGATAATTTTAAATAAGCAAAAATTCATGCAGCAATGATAATACCAGTTCATATTTTAGTTTTTGTACCACCAGGTAATGGTTTTTTTGGTAATTTTGATGCTATTTTTATTAATTCAGCAGATCTAGCTATTCACCAACCTCATAATTTTATTGCTTCATATGGTATTCTTGTGGCACTTATAAATAATGCTCTAACAATTCATCATGTTAATTTAAACGCTCATTGTCCAGCATATTTTGAAATATCTTTTCATACTAAAAATAATTCAGATCAAATTACAAATGCTCATAATCCCCCTACAGCTCAATCTTTTATGCTAAAATCTCCATTTTTTATATTTACACTTGATTCTTTTAAAAGAGCCCATCATCAGACAAATCAATTTGTAGCCATTATAGAATGAAGTAAGTTTCAATCTCAGTTTATCACTTCGTCATATACATTTACAGAAAGCAATATTACAGGAAGCCTTCAAAATAAACTTTTTATTATTTCTGGAGATAGTTTTCATAAAGCTTTAAAAAGTTCTTTTGCTTTAAATTTATCTGAGATGTGAAGCACTGTATGTCATTCAATATATCTTAAATTAAAACTACTATTTATTTGTCTAATTTGATTAAGTGTTTTTCCAAAAGTTCAATTAACAATAGACGCTCATAATTTACTGTTAGATTTAGCTATATCATCTATGTTTTCTAGGGTTGTTGTAAAATAGTGATATTTCATTGGATGTTTAGAGAAGCTTTTTAGATTATTTAATCATTCTCCTTTTATTCATCTTTCAGAAGCTAATTTTATTTTATTGATTTTATTTGATATTTTATCTAAATTATCTAAATGTTTTTGTCTTAAATGTTTTGGAGCGTTTTTTAAATCATCAAGTTCTTGAAAACTATCTTTAGTTAACTCTAAAGATTTATTTAAGTTTTTTAGCCAATCGCTTTCTCAAGGAGATAATTTGTCTAATAAGCTTTGTAACTGAGCTACAGGTGGTTTATTTAATGAGCTAATTGTTTTTCAAATATTTCATTTGATTCATGAATTTTTAATTTGAGAACCAGTTTCAGCAAGAGTTACTAATGATGAGCTGGCATAATATGATATATTTCATAATACTGCTCAAACTAATCATAATTCTGCATAAAATGCCCTTAGTAAAACAATTCTTTTTTCATTGTCTAAATTTCAAATTTTATCTTCTAGTTGACCAAATGTGATTTTTCATAATAAATCTGGAATGATATCGTTTCAGGTCATTCATTTCAAACCAATTTTTAATTTATCTCATCATTCTTTTGCAAATCATATAAATAAGTTTGATGTATCAATAACATCTCCTCTCCATAATTCCCATATTATAGCTGGAATAAAGATAAGTGATTCTATTCATATGGTTGCAACATCAGCAAAAGATCATTCTCCTTTATCTATAAATGATTTAAGAGTAGATTTACTAACTTTTTTATCAATAATTTCATTTAATTTATTTTCTTTTGAGCTTCATTCATTTATAATAATTCAACTTTTTCATAAACTTTCTTTTAGTTGATTATATAGTTCTCATCTAATTTTATTTAACATATTGTTTGCTATTTTTTCTAGTTCAGGATCAGAAAGAATATTTCAAATGATTTTTGTATTTTCTAAATCTTTAAAAGTAATTTTTTTTCATGATTTAACTATTTCCAAAAGTTTATTAAAATCTTTTGTTGATACACAAGATCATTCAGTATCAGGAGAAAGTTTTCTTTTTAAAAGATTTGTAGTTTTTTCATCAAGTTTTCATCAAGTTTTTTTCTCGAAGAAATCTATAACGGTATTTTGAGTTTGAGATAAGGTTTTTTTAAATTCTGGAGAATTGGTATCAAGTTTTTCTTCTACAGTTTTACCAGCTTTTTTCAAAGCTTCTTTTCATGTGAAAATTCAAAAAAATCACTTAAAGAAAAGGCCTAAAGCTCACCAAAACCCTTCCTTTTTTATGTTAACAAAAAAGTCACTAAAAACGTCTCAGAATTTTGCTATAATTCATGCATCTTTAATTTTTTTAACAGCTTCTCAGGTCTGATTAACAATTTCTTTTGTTTTTTCTTTTGTTGCTGTTGTTCATGTAATAGCAGCAGCTTTTAATTTTTTTGATAAATCAAAAGATTGAGTTCATTCAAGTTGTTCTTGTTTTCCTGTTTGTTCTAATTGAACAATTTTTTCATGTTGTCTTCAAATTTCTTTACGTTTTTGAAAATCAGATCTTAATTGTTCAAGTTCTAAATTAACTATTTCTATAATAGTAACTTTTCATTCTTTGATTTTATTTATTTGTAATTCTGAAAGAAATATTTCTCATTCTTTTTTTGCTATTACTAATAAATCTTCAGGAACATCAATATTGTGTTTTTTTGATAACTCAAAAATACTTACGAATTTTTCATTAATACGAGAGTCTCATCAAACAATTTCTTTGCTATTTGTTAAAGTCATAATTTTTTATTAATATTATTTTAATAATTATAACATATTTTGAATTTAATAACAAAAAAACACACGATTTATCGTGTGTTATAAATGTAATTATTCTTTTCAAAATAATCCTGTTGTAATTTCTACGGCTTTATCAGATCATTCAGACATCAATTCATTATAAACTAAACTTCTTAACCAACCAACGTGTCATGCAAATGCATAGTTAAATACCATTTCTACTCAATTCCATACAGAAAGAGTTTCATCCCAAGTTTGTCAATTGTTATACATATCCCACATTTCATTAGCAACTACTCATGAAAGAGCTCATGTCCTTCATTTTGCAGAACTCCAAAGATTCCACTTAGTTGTTTCTCAAGCTTTATTTCAACGCAAAATCCACATTAAAGCATATTGAGTAGTAGTCCCTCATTTTTTTAATTGAGTTTCAATATAATCAAGTTTTTCTGAAACTATTTTTTTAACCTTACCATCAGGTAATTTATTTAAGATTCTTTTTTTATTTTCTCAACTAAAAATATAAGAGCTTTTGTTTATAATTTTTTTAATCGATGAAATTCATTTACTTCAAACAATGGTTTCTAAAATTTTATTAGCTTGAACATTGCTTAATTTTTCAAATTTGATATCATTGTATTCATTTCAATTTTTCTTTTGTACCCTGTATTCGGATCACTCATTTCTTATTCTAAAAATACCTTCACCAGTATCTATATTTTTACTTTCTATATTTTTAAGCTTAGCTTGCATCTCTCTATTTCAAGATTTAATAGCAATATCAAATAATTTATTTTCTTGAGATAATTCTTTATAAATTTTTTTAGCGGCTTCATTTGGTTTACTAAAACTTCATTTATAATTATTAGGTCATTCAACAACGTATTCTACTTTCCTAGTTATTAAGCCTTTTTCAGGTGCTTTTACAACTTTTACAGTATATTCTCAATAGGAAATTGATTTTCATTTTTCTTTAAGAGCAGCTATTTCTTTAGTTATGGTTTTAGTATACTTAGCTTCAATTTTTGAAGCAGGTGTTGTTTCATTAACAACTTCAGAAGCTTCATTTTTAGCTCATTTAACTCATTTTTGTTTTCTTATATTTTTTATATGATTATTTATCCAAGCAGTTTTTGCTCATCAATGTATATATCTTTGTTTAGTTACATTCCATAATCTTATTATACTTCAATTGCTATCAGTTGTAATGATATAATTATCTCAATTTTTTCAGATATGCTCTATTGCTCTATTTTTAGGTAGTTCCATTTTTGTAGAATTTGAATTACTTTCAGGTTTTGGTGTTCTATTTATATCAATATTTCATTTTCCATTTTTACTGGCAAAATATCTACCAGCTCAGTGTAAAGCAGTAAACATCATAATTAGAGTCAAGTCTTCTTTTGTCCAGTTTCCAGGATTGATTACTATTTCTCTTCATTCTAAAGCTCTTGGAATATTAACCATTGCTTCAGTTCATCATAGAATAGTTAGTCATTGAGCTCATCTTGTTTTAAGTTTTCACCAATCTTTTGTTTTTATTTTCGCAAATGATTTTCATATTAGTGATAATACTCAATCTAGAGCCATAAATTCTCATAATCCTGTCCATGTTCATTGCCACTTTTCTTCTTTTGCTGATCTATATAATTCACTACCAACATATCATGCTGATGTTCTTGCTAAAAATTCACCTCATTTAACAAGTTTACTTCATTTTTGTATTGCTGCTCAGGCTTTACCAAGTGTAAATAACCATTTAGCTCATACATATCAAAGTCATCATGGTATTAGACTTGTAGCTATAGTTGCTCAAATTTCTTCAGCATAACCAATGTTTTCATCAGCTGGACTCATGTAATCAGTTTTACCCCAAAAAGTTCATGACTCTCAAAGTCATACTATATCAGCATACATTCATTGATAGGTAGTTTGATCATCTCATCTATTTTTAAATGTTCAAATATAGCTTCTAAGTATTTGGTGTTTTGCAATTCTTGCAAATGTTTGATTCATTTGAAAAACTTTAAAGTCTTTTAAACTAAAAATAGTTTTATTAATTTGGTACATCTCAGTAAAAGAATCATATCATTTTTTAAGCATTGCATTAGCTTTTGATCATATACCTTCTTTTTGTAATTCATTTATTGTTAATTTTAAATCTATTTGTATTTTTTCTTTTATATCTTCAGGAATATTAATTCAGTATAAAATATTTTCAATTGAACTATTAGTAATTTCTTCATTAGTATTAAGAATTTTTGAACTTATTTTTTGAATAAATTCAAATTTTTGTTCTCCTAAAAGTTTATCAGCAATTTTTTCTCTTACAACAGTAGTATCTCAATTATCATATGCAAAACCTATTCTCATTTGATCATATATTTGTAACATTTGATCTTCATAATTTCTTTCATTAATTCATAATAATAATTCTTTTACATCTTTCATGTCTCATTCGTCAATTATATCTCTTTCATTATCTTCAACTTTTATAATAACATCAAATATTTTTTTAATACGATCATTAAAAGTATTTTTATCTTCAAATAAAGTATTTAGAGATCAATTAAGAAGAGAATATACTTCAGTTATTCATTTACCAATATTTTCTTTAGTTTTATCTAAAAATGCGTCATTTAAAGCAACTTTTTGTGCATTGATTGTCCATATTTCTAGAACCGTAGCTAAAGACTCATATCTTATTTTTGCTTCTCATTCTAGTTGAGACCTATCTTTTTCCATATAAGAAGGATCAACTAATATATCAGCCTTATTATCAACTCAAGGAATTATAGCTCAGGTAGGTTTTATTTCTATAGTGTAATGTTGAGTAACAGTTTCAATTATTGTTTCATTGTTTTTATGCTGAGTATTAATTTTTCAACTTGGTTGAGTTGGTATTTTCTTTTTTTTCTGTGTAGTTAATTTTTTTCATTCATGAGCACTTTTAGGTATAACAACCTTTTTAACCTTAGGTTTTAGTTTAGTTGTTTTTAGGTTAGCAACTAAATTAAGAGAAGCATTTTCTTGTTTCACAGGAATAGTTATTTTATCAAACCCTTTAGTAACTACTCAAACTTGAACTTTTTCTCAATTATGAGTTCTAAAAATTTTTCAATTTTCAATCTTAATAATATCTCAAGGCCAAATTCTATCTCATTCATTGTTAAAATTAATATGATTTCAAACAGATGTAATTTTATTAATCAATGATAAAATATCGTTATTTCTAACTATATAACCTTCTGTAGAATTAAGTTTATTAATAATTCACTTAGAAATATCTTCTTTTAGTTCTTGTACATTTTGTTTTGTTTCTGCGCTTATCTTTTCAGACTCTAATTGCCTTAAAGACTTATTTTCAAAATGATTACTGTTTTCTAATGACATAATTTATTTATTATTATTAAATACAATATTATTTTACCACACTTAACCAAATTAAGTCAAAAAAAACTAATTGACTATTGTTTAAATGTAAGTGTTTTGTTTTAATAAAACTTCTTATTTGCAAAAAATCACCTTTTAAATAAACTTTTATTAATAATTCTTTTATAAGAAAATAAAATGCTTACACGTATTACAAAATATTCTATAAAAAATATCTTAAGAAATAAATTCTTGAGTTTTTCATCTATATTAGTTCTTACGCTCCTAATATTTTTTATAAATATTTTACTTGTTTTACATGATGTAAGCTTTAAATTAATAGATAGCATTAATTCAAAACTTACTATTTCTTTATATTTAGAAGAATGATATGATAGAAATTCTATTGAGGTGATTGATATGATAGAAGATATACAAGGTATTGATAAATGAATTTTGGATGAAGAGGGGATACTGGTTGAATATAAGACAAAAGACGATATTTTAGATGACATTAGAGCAACAGAACCAGGGCTTGTGAAGATATTGGAGAGAAGTAATCCTTTGCCAGAAACTATTGTATTATCAAATATTAGACTAGATCAATATGAAAAACTTAATACAGTAATAGAAAAAAAACAATTTGTACTTTCAAAAGATAATGCTGATAAAGAGTATTTTGCTAATTATACAACTCAGTATAAAAAAATCACAAATATAATTCATATACTTGATATATTGCAATATGGTTTATATGTGATTATTGCAATATTTATGGTATCTATTTCAATAATTATATATTCAGTTATTTGAAATTTTATATATTATTATAAAGATGAAATATATATAACTAGATTAGTTTGATGAAGTAAAGAATTTATATATTGACCTTTTGTTTTACAGGGATGATTTTATTCATTAGCTGCTGTGTTGTTAAGTTTGATAATATTTGTAATTATTTTAAATAACGTAAATAGTGCTTTTTCTGAAATATATTACTTTACATTTTCATATATTATATTTATTATTGAAATGTTTTTATTTGTCACTATTTGATGAATTGCTTGATATTTATCTTCAAAAAAATATTTAAAATAATTGTAGTCTCTTTCCCTTGATAAGGGGAGAGAATTCAAGAGAGAGGTTTTTTTGTAAAAAAAGTCAAAAAAAAATTTGCATAACAAGATTTTTTTAATATACTCCGTTTTGCTATCACGAATTTTGGATTCGTAGCTCAGCTTTGGTTAGAGCGCCCGCCTGTCACGCGGGAGGTCGCGGGTTCGAGTCCCGTCGAGTCCGCCATTATTAAGTCAGCAAACATTTTGCTTAACAAATAGAGAGTTGAAAACAAATTTAAAATAATTTGCCTCTGTATTTCGTTTATATGTTTGTTAAAACAAATTCCTTGGGGAATTAGCTCAGTTGGCTAGAGCGCCTGCCTTGCACGCAGGAGGTCAGGAGTTCGACTCTCCTAGGCTCCACCAAATTTTTATTTTATATTGTAATTATCTTATAATGCCTGCAAATAAAAGACCTAGAAGATTCAACTATGCAGTTAACAAGAAATGACCAAAAACTTGATGAAAAGTTGGGAAAGCAGTTAGTCATTATAAAAAACTGCAAGAAAGAATAAAATTTGAATGAGAAACTAAATGGTTAACAAATGCCTTAAAAATAGTTTCTGTCAAATTAAAAAAATACCAAATAAATCTTAACAAAATATAGTATGCCTAGATTAACAGGACACACACATAGAAAATTAAGAAGAGCTCTTACTTTAATTGAAAAAAAAGTAAGAAAAACTAGAAGATAAAAACTAAAACAAAAGCACTTGATTTTTGTTATTAAATTAGTAAAGTTTTTACAAGAATATATATTTAAATTTTTTAATTTTTTAAGCGGTAATAATATAGTAAATATTAATGTAACTTTTTAAACCGTTTTTAAAAAAATAAAAAATTTAAATATATATTCTTGTAAAAATACTTTAAAAATATTTTATTTATATATTAAACATATATTATTATGAGTTTTGATAGATCTAAACCACATATGAATGTTGGTACTATTGGTCACGTTGATCATG